>SLKH01000066.1 GCA_007134665.1 Balneolaceae bacterium | reverse complement strand
TTTGGAGGGTTTTATTAGCAGACAGAGATGAAAAAAGATTGCTTCTGTTTGCTGAAATGAAATTACCCGGTGAGGCATGGCTTGAATTCCGGATAGACGATGAGGGAACTCTATATCAAACCGCTACATTCCGGCCAAAAGGGGTATTGGGCCGGCTTTACTGGTACACTGTGTTGCCATTTCACGGATTTGTATTTGCAGGTATGATCCGCAATATCAGCAATAATAATTAACCCTAAAATTGTAAATAAAATAATGACAAATTTGCCCGAAGGGCAGAAAAGGTATAACTACTTTTTTTGGTTAACATTTTCAGGAATCATCAGCAATTACAGGAATAGGTGTATCAAGGGCTTCCCCGACAGCTCTTAAAAGCTCTGCCTCAGGTATACTGATATTTTTATCGGAAGCAACAGTGTAGATGGAAGCTTTGATCACATACTTTTTTACCGGGTTTGCAGAAACAGCAAATTCTTCAAGTGCTTTATCAAGCAGATCAAGAGTAAATTCATTTTCAGGAATGAGTTTTACTCCATCCGGGATCATTTTTTCTATGGATTTGATACCGGCCTCAAAAGCAGATTTTGTATCGCTTTCAGAAGCGTAAGCAAGCCCGGATAAAAGAATGGATAACTCTTTATCGAGAGGTTTTAAATGGTGATGCCTGATTTCAGGTTTTTTCCTGTCAGAAAAGTAGTTATCCAGCTGACGGATGATCATCTTTTCAAGAGCAAACTCAAAAATTGAAATCTTCTGATCATTATGAGCGAGTTTTTCGATTGTTTTACGAAAATCATCATATTGCTGTCTGCTCATTTTTCTCAGTGTTGGCAGCGAAAGTTCTGCCAGCGGCAAATACCAGCTCTTTTCCGATTTTTTCAGTTCGGGCAGTATTTGTTTCAGCCGGTCTGTAATTGAATCATCAAGTTCATTCAGTAGCCATTCTGGTATTACAGCATCCTTATCTTGTCCTGTAACAAGCAGTCCATAAATCAGGGCTTCTGCATCCAATGGTTCATGCGCAGCCTGCCGAAGGGATGATGGAATCGACCGGATCAGTTTGCCGGCCCGATCAAGTTGTTCACCTTCTACTGTTCCAATCGCTGCAAGTAATACCTCCGGAGATATACCGGGTATGATCCCGCTACCTGGCAATCCTCCACCTTGTGTTCCGGTGGCGGCTGACGTTTTTGACCTGGCAATACGGTCTTTTTCGAGCCTTCGGTCAATCTTTTTCTTCATCCTCTCATTTTCTTTATCGAAAGCAGGATCGATCGCTTTAATTCTTTTATCAAGCGGCGGGTGCGTCGCAAAAAGCATGTCAAGGGCAGAATGAAAACTCCTTGCAAAGAACAGGTGACTCAGTTCCATGGCATGGCCATCTTTTATTTTTGCACCATCTTTCTTTTGGGCAATCTTTCGCAGGGCTCCGGCGAGCCCGTCCGGATTACGGGTATATTGAACGGCAGCGGCATCGGCCAGGTATTCTCTTTGGCGGGAAATGGCCGCCTGGATCATACGTCCGAAAACCATTCCGATATATCCGATAATGATAAGGGCCAGTCCAAAAAGCATAATCGCAATCGTGGCATTACCCCCGCCCTGATTCCCGCGGCCGCCACCACTGCTTCTGATAGCACCTGAATACATGGTGCTGCGCATTAATACCATACCTGCGATGTGCAAAATAAGAATTCCATTCAATATCCCAATGAGGCGAATATTTAATCGCATATCACCGTTGAAAATATGGCTGAACTCATGTGCGATAACTCCCTGGATCTCGTCACGATTCAATTGCTCAAGAGCTCCGCGTGTAATGCCAACTGCAGCATCTGCAGTTCCATAACCGGCTGCAAATGCATTGATGTTGTCTTCCTTGTCGAGGATATAAATGTCTGGCACAGGTATCCCGGAAGCAATGGACATCTCTTCGACAATGTTAACCAATTGCCGTTCTTTTGGATGCTGAGTGGAAGGTTCTACTTTACGTCCGCCGAGCATCTCTGCTACCGCTGATCCACCCCCGCGCAGTTGACTTACTCTGTACAATGTACCAAGTATGATCGTGGTCAGAATGATGGTCGATACGACAAGAAATTGGCCGACTCCTGCATTGCCCAGCAGGATTGCGGCTGCCAGGTTTACTGTGATGATGATAAGTATCACAGCCAGCAGATAGAGTACGATCAGTTTGCCCGTATTATTTTTGGCACGATCCTGGGCTTCAAAAAAATCCATTCAGGCAGAGAGTTAGGCTGTTATCAGAACGAAACGGAGGGTGTTTCCCGTTCTTCAGTCATTTCAATTTCGAAAAGTTGTGCCTGTGTGAATCCGAACGTATTTGCGAAGATGATATTCGGAAATTTTTCCCTGGCTGTATTGTAATTCATCACTGCATCGTTGAATGCCTGCCTGGCAAAAGCGATTTTGTTTTCAGTTGAAGATAACTCTTCCTGAAGCTGAAGCATATTCTGGTTTGCTTTCAGGTCCGGGTAATTTTCAGAGAGTGCAAACAGGCGGCCAAGAGTGCCTGTCAGGGATGCTTCAGCTCCCATTAGTTGTTTCATAGCCTGAGGGTCATCGGGCTGTTGAGCCACTTTTTTCTCAGCTTGCTGTGCCTGATTACGGGCTTGAATGACAGCTTCAAGTGTTTCTTTTTCATGCTTCATATAACCCTTGGCCGTTTCCACAAGGTTGGGGATAAGGTCATACCTTCTTTTTAGCTGAACATCAATCTGGGCAAAGGCATTTTTGAATCGATTTCGAAGCGCAACCAGCCGGTTATAAATAGCAACGGCAATTATGACAACCAACAGTACAATTCCTAACAGTATAATGAGACCAGTCATATTCTTTCGACTTGAGTGTATTGTTTAATAACTGCGTGATAATGTAATGTAAACAATCAACAATTCACAGTTATAGAGAAGAATATTCAGATCCCGGTTCGGACATTAAAACGGAGCAAGTGTTGATGAGATGGTTGATTTCCCGAGTGTTTTTCCGAAGAAGTACGCTGATAGATAAGCTGATTGAAGAATCCCATTGTCTGTGGGATTTAATTGTAATAATCCTGTTATAGTAAGTGCCAAAACCCATGGGACTCCTCCATGCCTTCACTCCGTTCATATAGTACCAGTGACAGATGTGGAAAGAATCCAACCCTTCACTGGTCACCCCTCCCGGCCAAAGCCGTACTCCCCTCAAGGGAAGAGTATTCTCGTCACCTCTACTCAATAGTGTTGCCAAAAAAAGGGCAACACCATTGGAAAGGTAAACAACAAACCCCCTCCTTGCGGCGTGCGGTTCGCCGGAGGGAGGGTCGGGGTGGGTCTAATAGAGCTGGGAGCTCATCTGTCCCCCGATTCCTATACCCCGCATTCGGGGAATTCTTTCATCGGCAGATGAAAAAAAAGCAGCTGAAGGTCTTGATTCCTTACAGCTGCTTTGATATAAAAAGTTCAATAGGATAGGAATCAGTTAACTCCTGGATCCTGTGGAGCCATTTGCGGCGCTCCCATTTTTTCCTGGAGTCGTTGCTGAAGCCCCGGATCCTGCTGGAGGGCCATATTAATTTCCTGGAACCTCTCAATACTCATTCCCTCATCTTCAATCGCTGTTTCAAGCTGATTGTCCATCTCCTGGCCAACTTCCTCGATGGAAGCAGACGCCCGGTTGAATTTTTCCATATCATCTTCACTTACGTTCAGGTCTTCTTCAGCCTGGCCCATTTGAAGCCCTTCGGCGATCTGAACATATGTTTCAACCTCAATTCCTTCCTCTTCAACAATTGCGATCATCTGTTGCTGATAACCCATTTGAACTTCCTGAGCCCTTGCAGATGCGTCAAGAAACAGATCAAGTTCATCGTCGGATACTTCTGTATCAATGGTTGGTTGTTGCATTTGACCTTGCATTTGGCCGTCCATCGGCTGTTGCTGCTGCTGGGCAGGGTCCTGCGGAGGATCGCTTTGACAGGCAAGAAATGTGAAAGCTACAATTAAAACTGACAAATATTTAAGCATGATAGATTTCCTTCTGAGTTTAAAACTTTGTGTAACTAATAACTATAACAATAGAAATGCAACTCTGTTCCTGCATTTGCAGGTTTTTTCCCGGTTAACAAGGTTTAACATGAAACCGGGCATAGAGTGTCGGGCATTCCGATTTTATCCGGTGAGTGACAGTGCCACTCTTACTGCGTCTTCTATCGGAGTATTACCTGAAACAAGGTCGAATGTCAGGCCCGACATTTCCGGCTCTTCAATAACTTCAGCAAGCAGGTGAGCCACATCTTCACGGGGGATTTCGCCACGGTCAAGATGCGGCGCAAGGGAAACTTTGCCTGTGCCGTGCTGATCGGTTAAACGTCCCGGTTTGATAATCGTATAGTCAAGTCCGCTCTTTCGAAGAGCCTCATCAGCTTCGGCTTTGGCTTTTTGATATACCCGGAAGACTTCATTTCCCCTTGGTTTATCGAGCCCCATGGCACTGATCATGATATACCGTTTAATGGCATTCTGTTTAGCAGCATCGATCAGTTTAACAGCTCCATCACGGTCAACCGTCCACTTTCTTTCTGCACCACTTCCGGGCCCGGCGCCTGCAGCAAAAACAACAAGATCAGCATTGCCGACTGCTTTCGAGATGTCATCTTCCTGCTCAATGTCGCAGATTACCGGTTCTGCTCCGGCTTCCTGCAGATCTTTTGCCTGTTCAGGCTTTCGAATAATCCCTCTTACATGATGTCCATTTTTAACGAGTACCGGATGAAGGTGCATGGCAATTTTCCCATGGCCGCCGACAATACAAATATCCATAGTTTTATTGTAGAAGTTGAATTTAATTTCTCTGAATGCGAACGCTGCAGAATAAATCACATCAGAAGCCCAAATCAGTGAGGACTAAACGGATACCCACAGGTTCGATTATCAGTGTACAGAATCAAACAAATCCGGAAGCCAATACATTTCAACTATCCGGCAATGTTTTAATCCTCGAATCCAAATACAGGGTAATCGCTCATCTGATATGTAACATTGGCATTTTCCTGGATATCGGTTACTCTCATGATAGATTTTTCGCCTGATTCCAGGTCTTCATTTACCAGTTCAAGTATCATGCCGTGAGGAAAATCATCCGGGAATATATCACCTAATTGCTTTGCATTTGCATGTGCCTGGAACATATTTTCCATCCCATAAGCCGCATCACGGGTTACCCACATCTCAGAAACGTGATATTCACTCCTGGATTCAAAACCTTCAGCCTGATATCCCATTATGGTTTTGGTTCCGATCCGGGTAAATCCTTCCCACTCTTCATATTCCTCCCAATCCTCTTCAGCTTCAGCTTCTTCCATGATCTCAAGCATCTGAGTCCAGTCGTAGGCAAAGGAAAATTTTCCATCTTCACTTTCCATCAGCATCACCATGGCGGAATTCTTAAAATCATAGATGATGAATACCTCACCATCTTCCATTTCCATCTCTTCACCTGCAAATCCGGTACCGGTATAGAGTTCATTTTCATTGAAATGCATATGCATGGTCATTGGTGGTTCAGCCTCACCATCTTCGTTTATGATCTCGATCTCCATGGTGGTGATGATGTTAAAATGGTAGGCATCTTCAGTGGTTGCATTGCTGTTCAGTGAAAAAGGAATACTTCTCCGTTCACCGCTTTCACTGATAATTCCATCTCCGAAAATGGATTCCCATGTACGATCGACCATCTGCTGTGCTGCACGTTCAACTTCCTCGCTTAAACGCTGCTCAACTCTTTCTTCAGCGGCTTGCTGAGCCCGGTTTCTTAATCTGTCCAGGATTTGCGCATCTGCAGTTGAAGCTAAAAGCAGATAGGCCATCACTCCGATTAATGTCTTGACGATATAACTCATAACAATATACCCCTTATTTTCTGAAACGATTTGACAATATCAGAAATTTAAGATAATTCGGATAACCTGCAAAGATTTGTTCTGATAGTATGGATTAATCGGGAGCTGAAACTCAGCGAACAAGCAGCAATTTTTTGGTATCAGAGAATCCATCCACCACGATTCGGTAAAAGTACATACCACTCGACAACCTGCCTGCATCAAGTAGAAATTCATGCTCACCGGCATTTCTCCAGTCATTAACGAGCGTTTTAACTCTTTGTCCGTTTACTGAATAAAGATCGATACGCACATTGGAATCCTGTGGTAACCCGTAATTAATCTGGGTCCTGGATTGGAACGGATTTGGGAAATTTTGTTCCAGTTTTGCCAGTATATCACTCTCAAGTGATTCACCAGTCAGCAGTACTTCATATGGAGTAGTTTCATTGATCGCATTATGATGAATCGTGACCATTCCGCTTTTCATTCCCGGTGTCTGTGGATCAAATCGAACAGTTATATTCAGAGACAAACCGGGGTTGATCGAAAAATTTCCCGCTCCGTCTATGATTGAGAAATCATTTCCATTGGTTTCAATACTCACCTGTAATGGTGTTTCCGAATCTTCACTATTTGAAATTGTAAATGTTTGATCAGCAGGTGTGCCGACATTCACCAGGTTAAAGTCAATGGTATCCGGTGCTACAGCGATCATCGCATCTCTGTCGATATACTCACGGCAGCTGCTGCCCATCGGCCACTCTTTATCTGCCATAATTCCGCAGAGTACCGGCCCGGGTGAATGTAGTGCAAATGCCTGGTCAATTCTTGAACGCATCAATGCATTCTCCAGGTTTTCAGGCCTGGAAAAGGTTTGATCATCAACGTGAGCATAACTTGAACCCTGCCTCCAGGTTGAAGGGGCATAGACAGGGACGGGGTTACCGGTAAACAACCTGGTGGAATTTTCACCACTGTAAAACACACCACCACGCTGCCCTGTCACAGCCTGATACAGGTCCTCCGAAGGGTTGGGATAAGTCGATTGATTCAATACAGAGTTATTAAATCCATCCTGAATGATACGATCATAGATGATCGGTGTTTCTGAATCATTGTAATCAATGCCCCATTCAGCCGATGAAGTAGAATTATTTCCCTCCATCGTTCCAAGGAATCCAAGTCCGTGTGCTAATTCATGAAGGATCACGGTCACAAGGTCGATTTGATTGGACCCGGGATTTGCATCCGTTCCGAGATACCAGTTTGAGGTTCTGCAATTGATATTGACGACCATATCGTACGACTCTTCATC
>SLKH01000320.1 GCA_007134665.1 Balneolaceae bacterium | reverse complement strand
TCATCTCTCAAGTATTTTTGAAACCGGCTCACCAATCAGCTTCTCCCATCGTTTGAGAGTAGAAGCTTCGATCTTTTTATCGCGATATTCATCGGGTGTCATGATAGGCACACCATAGATAACGGGATAATAACGCTTGCATTCCGAACAGGAGAGAAGTGCTTCAATAACCTCACCCTCATCGTTTTGACTGATGATTGTCATCTCCAAATCATTTTTGTCGATAGGGCAACAAAGTTTTTCGGCAAGGGATTTTTTCATAGGTACTTGTCAGTTTTGTAGTGCTTTTTTATAATCGGTGACAGCTTTGCGGGGATCTTGAGAATTAAGAATGCCGGAAATAACTGCCACGCCATCAATTCCAAGCTTTTTGAGCTGCTGCAGATTTTGAGGTGTAACACCGCCGGATACAAATAAAGGCAGTTGCGTATGCTCTCGCGCTTTATGTACCGTTTCGGGTCGTACAATCTCGCAGTTCCTGGCCGATTTGGACGGAAACATGGAACAAAACGAGATATAGCCAGCCTCATGACGGTTGGCCCAATAGATCACTTCCAGATTATTGGAACAGGTTACACCTTGCAGAAACGGACGTGCCAATTCCTTTTTTAAGTACTCGAAATCCGGCGGAATCTCATCGAAATGAACACCATGCAGCCTGGTGCTCTTGAGCATCTCCCACTCCTGGTTGATTAAAACCGGCACCTCATAGTTTTCCGCGAGACTCACAATTTCATCGGCCAGCATCTCTTTTTCATTTGAAGAAAATCCCCGGGGCCAGTTATTCCAGATCTGTAACACATCTACACCTCCTTCCAGGGCCTGTTGAAGGGTATGCATTATTTTTGATCGATCCATGGCGGGATTAAGCACAAGGTACACGCCACCGGTAATCTTACGCAGCATAGAACGAGATTCTTTCATCATTTCCACCCCGACTTTATTGCGTTGAAAAATGCTCCCCAGTAGGGATCCTTGCCGTCAAACTTAAACGGTGTTTCTTCACCATCTTCAACTATGACGAAGCCCTTATCTTGATGTGTAAACTCCCCGATTACCGTTGAGGGAATATTTTTGTGAAGCAGGTGTGCAATCAAAGATTCTTCCAGGCCGGCTTTAACCGCCATGATCATTGAACCTGCACCCACAATTCTGCGGTGATCGATTTCAAAGAGCTCTGCAATGTTCACTGGAGCGTTACCCGATAGTATGAGATCATCCATTATTCGAAATCCACATCCCGATGCTGCAGCCATCTCGGCAACTGCACCCAGAACTCCTCCCTCGGTTACATCGTGCATCGCTTTGAGCTCGGTATTGTTTTCCAGGACTTCAGCCGCAGCGAGAGCATCATCTAAAACCGATGTTCGATAAAAATTACTGCACGCTTTTTCGTAAACCGTTTCACCAAACTCTTTCTTTACTGTCTCAGGAAAACTCATTGCCAGAATGGATGTAGAGATGAGCGCTGTCTCTTTGGTCATAATAATTTTGTCTCCCGGACCGGCACCGTTGCTGGAGATTATCTGGTCCAGAGGTGCGGTTAAAAACATGGTTCCACCACCTGATAGGGTAGAGTTCTGTCCCTCAATCTGACAGGTATGCCCGCCGGTGATCGCCACACCACTTTTCTCACAAAACAGGTGAATATAATTCCAGTACTCCTCAAAATCTTCCCTGGAGAGCCCGGGAGGCAGGTTCAGTACCATCTGGGCATACATTGGCGCAAAACCGGTGGTTGCCATATCGTTTACCAGAAGCTGTACGGACAACCAGGCCGACTCCTTTAGCCCCAGGGTGGGAACCAGGGAAAGCGGATCACTGGAAACGGCCATTCCCAGGTTGTTGCCCAGGTCAATCACGCCGGTATCCACACCAAAAAGTGGCCCTATAACTACTTCATTTTTGATTTTTCCACACCTCGGACGAATCAGATTTGCAAACTCAGTTTCACCTATTTTACCGGATTTATCTTCAAAAGCACTCATTCCACATCAGTCATTTTTACATAGAGTCCAAAAAAGTCTCCCACAGGCAGGCCCCACTGCTGGACAGGGAACCATTTGGGCAGGCCCGTTGAAGTCCATTCGATGGTGTACAAACGGCCATCTAGAGCTTCGTGAATTTTTTCGATCAGCTTTTTTGGGGTGTAGAATTTGGCAGTTTCGTAATACTTGTTTTTGCCAAACGCCTCCTGTACCCGCCGCCTGACCACTTTAGGAGAATTACGGTTCATTATGCCAAACAACATACCGTAACGCCCCACCCTCAGCGCTTCACGGATCACCTTCACCGGGTCATTGTAGTAGGCAAAGGTGGCAATGAAAGCAAGCGCATCGAAGCTGTTGTCCTTGAAAGGCATATGGTGAGAATCGGCCAGAACCAGATCGCCGTCGAATAACCTGATTCCCTGAGCCAGCATAAACGGTGAGATATCTGCACCCATTGCGTCGATGCCAATTTCGTTCCACCATCGGGTAAACCGGGTTGTGCCACATCCAAACTCAAGAAGGTTTTTTACTCGCTGATCTTTTTGGATGAGTTTTGCCAGGGTTTTCTTCTGCCAGATCTCCGCTCGTTTATAAGGACCCTCGTAGTAGTCTTCATATTTATCCGTGAATTCTCTGTTAAAAAACCACTCACTGCGCCCCTGCCAGTTATCCAGCGTTTTAGTTACCTGGTCGAATTGCTTCTTTTCAATGTTACTCATGTAATGGATGTTCCTGTTGATAAATGAGCGGACAATAGTGGGCAAGCGAAAAATCTGATAAGATCCGGGAGGATTAACAGAATATTTCCCTTCGCCGGCATTATCCGGATCAGGTTCAATGGGTATTATCTCAGCCGCCGGCAGGCAGCACCCCTGACCTTTATGATACCATTTTAGAATGAGGATTTAAAGAAGAATCAATATAAGTATACTCCTTTATGAGCCCTGAGTAAATGGATTTGAAAGTGTAAACAGCTGCTCAACCCGGATTAAGTTTGAATCCGGGTTGAGCAGATTGTTAAGATTCCATTTCGGTTTGAACATATAGATTTGAACAGAACAGAAAAAGAGTAATTATAAAGGCTTATTTATTTCATGGATTTTTAATCGCAGAAGTGTTGATGTTGTATATTTCTATCTTATAATTAACATCCAATTTTTTTAACCCTATTAAAGCAATATAAACCGTTTTCATATTGAGTTATAACTGAGATATAGGAATTATTCAACCCATAAATCAAAACATCAAATTCATCATCATGAAATATAAAATGTGGATAATGGGCAGGTCACGGCTTACCAATCAGCTCGGTTCTCTCAGGAATGAACATCTGCTTAACCGTGTGCACCCCGGCTCCAACAGTGTTGGCTGGCTGCTCAGGCATATCGCCGAGGTGGAACTGCTCTTTGCCAAAAATGTTTTTGGCAGTGATATCGAAGTTAAGGCACAGACAATCGGGTCGATTGCAAAAGACAGAGGACAGTTTCATGAACTGAAACCTCTTCTCGAACTGACAAAGAGGGCAGAAGATGAACTGGGAAGTTCTATCCGGACAATCGATGACTGGAACGGACAAGTCACGACCGCAGAGTTTGGAACGGTTACAAAACTGGAAGCACTCGGCCGGATTATGACCCACACAGCCTATCACGCCGGACAAATTGGCCTTGCAGTGAAATACGGAAAACCATATCCGGACTGATTCGCCTGAAACTTTTAACAGGCAGATGTTGGAAGTCTGATTATTTAATCGTAGTTTTACGATAAATTAAATTCAGGCTAATAATATTAAGATTATGAGAATTGAAGTGTATGATCCTGCCATGTGCTGCAGCACCGGAGTCTGTGGTCCGGATGTAGATGATGTTTTATCAGATTTTGCAAATGATGTCAAGTGGCTGAAATCACAGGGAGTGCAGGTAAACCGGTTTAACCTGGGACAAGAACCAGCGGCTTTTAAAGAAAATCCGGAAGTCCTGTCAAGGTTGCAAAAATCAGGTTCTGATATTTTACCTGTTATATTCATTAACGGCCAAATCATATCTGAAGGCAGCTACCCTGACAGGCAACAATTATCGGAGTGGCTTTCAAAAAACTCAAACACATCTACAAACAGTATTGATCAAACACCTGACACCACTCCGGAGATATTGAATAACCTTGAAAAGGCAGTTACAGTTGGAAATGAATCTGAAGTTCGATCCCTTTTCAAGAGAGGAGAAGGATTGAACATACCCATACAGGAATTGGTGCAAGCCATGCAAAATGGGATCAACATTCGCCAGAATATTACTCAATCCACGCTTCAGACTGCGAATGAATTGCTTGGTATATCAGCAAATGGCTGTGCTCCGGGGAGTGGATGCTGTTAAATAAAGACTCTTCTGTTTTACTGTTCATCGAACTGAATTAATCTAATAAACCTTCAAGAAATGTTTCCTGAAATTACCCCATATATTTTTTTTACCGGCAAAGGCGGTGTAGGCAAGACCTCACTCGCGAGTGCAACAGCAGTGATACTTGCCGATGAAGGGAAAAACGTCTTGTTAATCAGTACAGATCCGGCATCAAACCTGAAAGAAGTTCTGAGTACTGATATAACTGAAAAAATCACCCTGGTAAAAGGTGTCGACAATCTTCAGGCAGTGAATATTGATCCGGAACTTTCGGCTGAAGAGTATCGAAATCGTGTTATTTCTCCTCTGGAAGATATATTGCCCAATCACGAGATCGATAAAATCAGGGAAGAATTATCGGGGGCATGTACAACTGAAATCGCAGCTTTTGATGAATTTGCAAGATACGTTGCAGGAAATGAGGGTGATCAGCCTTATGATGTAATCATATTTGATACCGCTCCAACAGGCCACACACTTCGGCTTCTTGAACTGCCGGCTGCATGGAGCAACTTCATCGAATCCAATCCTGATGGAGCTTCCTGTATCGGTCCGTCATCAGCTCTGAAAACCAGCCAGAAACGTTATCAAAAAGTAGTGGAACGTTTGCAGGATGAACATTCGACAACCATTTACCTCGTCAGCCGGCCGGACTCATCAGCACTTCGGGAAGCTGACCGATCCGGCAGGGAATTGAATGAAATGGGCCTGTCAAACCAAGTACTACTAATCAACGGATATTTTGAACCCGTTGATAAATCTGACCCATTTGCCCGTAAGATGAAGGAGAATGCAGATAAAACACTGGCTCAGATGCCCGACCGGCTTAAAAATATGAAACAACTGGTGTTCCCGCTTCGGCCATATAACCTGCTTGGTATCGATCGGCTTCGTAAAGTATTTCAGCCACTCGACCGGAAGGAAATCAGAGAGAATGGTCAACCTGATTTCTACGGACAACATGAAAATCCGGCTCCTGACCTCGATCAGCTCGTGGATGATCTTTCAAGAGAGAAGGACCATGGGCTTGTCATGACAATGGGAAAGGGTGGAGTTGGTAAAACGACTGTCGCTGCAGCTATCGCTTTGAAGCTGGCACAAAGAGGTTTTACAGTGCATTTAACAACAACTGATCCTGCCGCACATTTAACTGATCATATCGGTGATCTTGAACTCCCGGAAACCCTTACTGTAGACAGAATTGATCCGGTTGCAGAAAAACAGGCTTATATTGAGAAAGTGCTTCAGAATAAAGGAAAGAATAAGACTGAAGAAGAGTTAAAACTGTTACGAGAGGACCTGGAATCGCCATGTACAGAAGAAGTGGCTGTTTTTCAGGCTTTTTCAAAAGTCATACACCAGGCCAAACGAAAATATGTTGTTGTTGATACAGCTCCGACCGGACACACGCTTTTGCTGCTTGACTCAACGGGCAGTTATCACCGTGAGGTACTCAGGAATTCAGATTTAAATACTGATAAGTTAAAAACCCCGTACATGTATCTTCAGGATCCTGATTATTCAAAATTATTCATCGTTACTATACCTGAAACTACACCCATCACGGAAGCAGTTAAACTGCAGGATGATTTGAGAAGAACCGGTATTGAACCCTATGCCTGGATTGCCAATCAAAGTATGGCTGTAACTGATATCAAAGATCCGCTGCTGAAACAACGGGCGGCTTCAGAGCGGCCGCTGATTGATAAGATCAAGGTGAAACATGCAGATAAACTTTATGCAATTCCCTGGATAGCAGATGAACCTGTATTAGGTGAATTAATGAAAAGCATGGCTCTGGAAACGGCCGTTTAAATCATCAACTTATCCAGACTTCTTTTTACCGATCAGTTCAAATTCGATCTGTTCAAGTGATTTACCTTTGGTCTCGACAAGTGTGATGGCAACAATGATAAAACCAACCACACAAATTAAACCGTAAAGCCAGAAATTCAGGGTCCAGCCAAGACTCGCCTGAATGGAAGGAAATGTAAAGGTAAGAGAAAAATTGCCCACCCAGTGCATAACGGCGGCCAGCGACATGGCTGCACCCCTCAGGTGGTTCGGGAATATTTCAGACAATATGACCCAAAGTACCGGTGCCAGGGTAAAAGAATAGATCGCCACACTAAGAAGCGTGAGTACTATGATCGGAGTACCGATCATTCCAATCTGAAAGAAATATCCTTCGATGAAATAAATTACAGCCAGCCCTCCGGTTCCAAATAACATGAGAGTTTTGCGGCCCAGTTTATCCACAAGCAAAATTGTTCCGATGACCGAAATCACCATGATGGTTCCGATCCAGACAATTTGCAGCATCATTTCATGCATATCGTAACCGGCTGCCTGGAAGATATCGGCTGCATAATAAAACACGACATTCATGCCGCTCCATTGCTGTAACAAGGCAAGGAAGAATCCAAGCATCAGTACTTTAAGAACATTGGGCTCCATGAGTTTCTTCAGATGCGACCAGCCCGTTTCATTTTCACCCATCGTTTTCTGTATTTCACGTATTTCCGCATCCGCATAGGCTTCACCACCAATTCGTATCAGGGTTTTCCTCGCTTCCTCAGCCTGGCCATTTTTTACCAGCCAGCGCACACTTTCCGGCATATAGATCATCAGCAGAAAGAACAAAAAAGCCGGAATCGCTTCAACACCGAACATCCATCTCCAACCTGTTTGGCCCAGCCAGCTGTTGCGGATCATCTCCGCGGTAGCATTTCCGGCAAGTTCTGTATCGATTAGTGAAATCTGCCAGTTCATGAGCTGTGCACAGAGAATCCCAATCATAATCATTAACTGGTTTACCGATACGAACTTACCCCGCACGTGCTGCGGTGACATCTCGGAAAT
>SLKH01000245.1 GCA_007134665.1 Balneolaceae bacterium | reverse complement strand
CTCATCAACCTTGACTTTGCCGATGTGAGAACTACAATGATTGATGGAGGTGCTGCGATTATGGGTTCATCGACTTCAACCGGTGAAGATCGTGCTGAAATTGCCGCACGAGAAGCGATTAACTCTCCCCTGCTTGACGGCGTCAGTATACGGGGGGCGAGAAATGTACTTGTAAATATTTCGGCAGGTTCGAATCTCGGAATGCGTGAAACCACTACAGCTACCAGCATCATCCAGCAGGAAGCCGGGGAAAATGCAGAAATCATACTCGGTACGGTCCTGGATGAGTCGTTTGATGAAGAGTTACGGGTTACTGTTATTGCAACGGGTTTCGACCTCGCCAAAGATCGTGAAAAAGCCCGTGTTGCACCCAACTCACAAACTGATTCACCAAAACGAAAGCTGGAAAACATGCCGAAAGCCGGTGAGATAGCAACAAGGTTCAGCCGCGGAAACAGCGAATTCTATAAAGGTGAAAAGAACCTTAAAAACCTTGACTCACCAGCAATTCACCGTCGTGACCTGAAGTTTATGAAATCTCTTGAGGATGATACCGGTGAAGAGATCCGGGAACAGGAAGAGCCCCGAAAAGCTGGAAACGATGAAACCCTGCTCAATAACCGCAGGGAAAAAATCGATAAAAGCGATTCAGAGCAGCCGGCATTCCTGCGAAAAATTATGGATTGACCCATAGTATTAAAGAAATGAAGTGTAACTCCCGGGCGGGCCCGCTCTGGCCCGCCCAAGGCTGACTTCATGACATAAGCTCAAATGCTATAGATTGCTAAATCAAAAGGGAGTCCTTTGAAAGGGGCTCCTTTTCTTTTATAGCATAAGCTAAATACACGAAATCAGGAAAAATAGATCAATCCAAAAATTCCAATACTCCAGCAGTAATATGCGAAATAGTGTATTCCTTTGGATTTAAAAAGCACAATCAGGTATTTCAAAGCGAAATAACACGATATGAGTGATACAAAAAAACCGAGAATTAAATGAGGAATAAAAGCTGATTCAACACTACCGGCACCGATATCAAGTAATTCAACAAGCGTGGCACCGGCGACCACCGGCAGCATCATGATAAATGTAAACCTTGCGATATCATTTCTGTTGATCCCAAGAAAAACGGCCATGGAAATAGTGGCACCCGACCTGCTTACCCCAGGGATCAGTGAAACTGCCTGTGCTATCCCTACGATGAAAGTATTTTTGATGTTCAGTTTTTTTCTACCCTG
The DNA here is from genome assembly GCA_007134665.1 of Balneolaceae bacterium. Taxonomy (GTDB): domain Bacteria; phylum Bacteroidota; class Rhodothermia; order Balneolales; family Balneolaceae; genus SKRC01. The sequence goes on along the minus strand of SLKH01000245.1, from coordinate 6,068 downwards.
ATCAAAGAATTTTGTTGCGAAAAGAAATGTACCGGTGAATAAAAACATAAATGATACACCCATCGGATTGGCAAATGCCGCATCAAGCTGATGACGAATTGTAAATCCGGCAACCCCGGCGGGAATCATACTCAGCAATACATAAATATTAAACCTGGTTGCTTCATCCGTATCCCAATTTTCAATGACCGATCGCGGCTTAAACAGCATCCTGAAAGCAGATTTAACCATTTCTCGCAAGTCCTTGTAGAAATAGATAATAATACTGCCGAGTGTCCCTGCATGAGTTATAATATTAAATACCATTCCCAGTTCAAGATCCTGCCCCAGCAGTGACTGGGCTACAACGATGTGGCCGGAGCTGCTTATTGGTAAAAATTCCGTGATACCTTGCAATAATGCGACGAATATCGATTCCAGATAGTCATATTCAATGTTGTACATAAAGAGCAAACAGGAGACTTAATCGTTCAGATTTAAACATTTAATCGTATTATGTGCAATTTAACGGATAAAAAAAGGTTTCACGTAATCAGTAACTACTATAAAGAGATACTTCATTAAACATCGTTGCACATAATCCGGATTATTTGTTCTTTAAGAACCGTCAAAAAGAAAGGCAGAAGATACATAAAAAAATTAATGGCACTAATAACCTAAACGGAATATAATGAGTACGAATCTCGACATGAAGGCTCTTGGTGAGAAAATTGAAAAAGCGAGCCTATTTATTGATGAAATTCACAATGAACTGGATAAAGTCATCGTCGGCCAGCGATATATGATTGATCGCCTTCTGATCGGCTTATTGGCAGACGGCCATGTTTTACTTGAAGGTGTACCAGGCCTGGCCAAAACACTGACAGTTTCATCACTCGCAAAAGTAATCAGTACCAAATTTCAGCGTATTCAATTTACCCCCGATTTGCTTCCTGCCGACCTGATCGGTACTCTCATCTACAATCAAAAAGAGGGTGAATTTACGGTCAAAAAAGGGCCTATCTTTTCCAATATCATTCTTGCTGACGAAATCAACCGATCTCCTGCCAAAGTACAAAGTGCCCTGCTTGAAGCCATGCAGGAACTGCAGGTTACCATAGGAGAAACCACCTTTCCGCTACAAGAACCGTTTCTTGTTCTGGCAACACAAAATCCGGTTGAACAGGAAGGTACCTATCCCCTGCCGGAAGCACAGGTAGACCGGTTTATGCTTAAGATCAAAGTAACCTACCCTACAGAACATGAAGAACTTGAGATCATGCGCCGAATGTCAAAAACCGGTAACAAGGTCGAACTGCAGCCCGTCATCGATCCATCCAGGGTGATTGAAGCACGAAAGGTTCTCAATGAAATATATTTTGATGAAAAAGTTGAGAAATATATCATCGATCTTGTATTTGCCACCAGAAATCCGGAACGTTATAACCTTGATAGTTTGAGTGATATGATCAGTTTCGGTGCGTCCCCCCGTGCAACGATTAACCTGAACCTCGCTGCGAGGGCACATGCATTTATGGAGCATCGTGCATACGTAACACCGGAAGATGTTCGTGAAATTGCCATGGATGTATTACGACATCGGATTATACCAACTTTTGAAGCTGAAGCTGAGGATATTTCACCAGAAGAAATTGTTCAAAAAATATTATCAACAGTACAAGTACCTTGATAATTATGTGGATTTGTTTAACTTGATTAAAATGAGTTGTTTGATGATATATCAATAAACAAATCTCTATACATTATGAAGGTAAAAATAGTACCTAAATCCAAGGTCAAGGTATCAAGAAGCAGCTCTTCAAAGTATCAGCCTTTAATAGATGCTGTTGATAAGCTTAAACCGGGTGGGGATGCATTAAGGGTTAAATATTCGGATGAACGGGAATTAAATTCCATGCGTAATATTATTTATACCATTAACAGAGAAGAGGGAAAAAAGATAAAAAGCAATAAAGATCCTCAAAACAAAACCGTTTACTTTTATCTTGAAAAATAAAAAGGCATCCCGACTTTATCGGAATGCCTTAATAAATATCTGACGAGAAAGTTTATAACAAGAAGCTAAACTTAAGATTTCTTGTCATTATCATTTTTCTCTTTCTCAGCAAGCTTGTCTGCCAAACCTGAAACCTCACCCAGAGTCGGTGTACCTGTTTCAACAGATTCTTTCTTTTGGGTGGTTTTCTTTTTCGGTTTAACGTCTGTTGTATCCTGTTCGAGCTGCGATAGCTCAATTGTTTTACTCGCTTCGTCGAATTCGATGACATATCCTTCGATTTCATCACCGTCACTGAAACTTTCTTTCAGGTCTTCAACACTTTCTGCAAGTTTATCCTTCGGCAGAAAAGCATCAACACCCAGTTCAAGCTCCACAAACATACCTTTATCGGTAATCTTTGATACTTTACCCTTCACTTTTGATCCGGGGCCGTAATTCTCAGCGTATTTTTCCCATGGATTTTCATCAACCTGTTTATGGCCGAGCGTAATTCGTCTGTTCTCAAAATCAACTGCCAGCACAACAACTTCAATTTCCTGGCCTTTATCGACTACTTCGTTTGGATGTTCAACTTTTTCAGTCCAACTGAGGTCAGATACGTGAATCAACCCGTCGATCCCCGGTTCAAGTTCTACAAACACACCGAAATTAGTAAGATTCCGGATTGTTCCTTTGTGCTTGGATCCGATCGGATAACGGTCGAGAAGGTCTTCCCAGGGATCTTTCTCAAGTTGTTTCACACCGAGAGAAATTTTCTTTTCATCCTCGTTGATATTCAGGACAACACATTCAATGATGTCATTCTTTTCAACAAGCTGAGAAGGATGCTTAATGTGCTGAGTCCACGACATCTCACTGATGTGGATCAATCCCTCCACACCTTTCTCAAGTTCGATGAATGCACCGTAATCGGCGATGGAAACTACACGTCCCTGTACTCGTATCCCTTCAGGGTATTTGACATGGATATCATTCCATGGATGAGGCTGAAGCTGCTTGAGTCCGAGAGATACTCTTTTTGAGTTCTCATCAAAATCGATCACCGCTACGTTCATTCGCTGGTCTAATTTCACAATCTCTTCCGGATGTTCAACGCGTCCCCAGGAAAGATCAGTAATGTGAAGTAGACCGTCAACTCCACCAAGATCAATAAATACACCGAAATCGGTAATATTCTTTACGATTCCCTCAAGAACCTGGCCGGCTTCAATTGATTCAAGGATTTCTTCACGCTGCTCTTCAAGATCAGACTCGATCAATGCCCTGTGAGACACCACCACATTTTCTGCCTGCATGTTGAGTTTTACAACCTGGAACTCCATCGTTTTTCCAACATAGGCATCAAAATCTCTGACCGGACGCACATCAATCTGTGAGCCTGGCAGAAATGCATCGATTCCAAATATATCGACAACCATACCACCTTTAATCCGGCGCTGGATGTATCCTTCAATAATTTCACCCGTTTCATGGGCTTTTTCAATATTTTCCCAGGCTTGCAGGATATCAGCTTTCCGGCGGGATAATATCAGCTGTCCTTCCCTGTCTTCAACCCGATCCAGGAAAACTTCTATTTCATCACCCGGCTGAAGATTTTCAATTACCTTATTCGAAAATTCGTTAACCGGAACAATTCCTTCTGATTTAAATCCGATATCAACAACTACATACTTATCATCAACAGAGACGACGAGACCGGTAACAATTTCTTTTTCCTCAATTTCATTGAGAGTATCTTCATACATACTTGCAAGCTGATTAAACTCATCATCTGAATAATCGTCAGATGCAGCCTGAAGCTGATCAAATGTATACACTTCCTCACTCAATTCTCCGGTAAAGGTTGGCAGTACTTCCTCTTCTATTTCTGTAACTTCCTCTTTCTGCTCCTGATCTTTTTCTTCAGAAACGGTATCAGTATCCATTTCAGTTTCTTCCTGATTTTCCGCTTTTTTCTCTTTTTTCTCTTCAGTTTCCGGTGAAATTTCCGCAGCATCCAATTCTTCAGTTGCAGCAGTCTCCGGTACTTGTTCTTTTTCCTTTTCGGTTTCTTGTTTTAGATCTTCTGTCATTTAAGTTTTAGTTAAAAATGCCGCCCCGAATCAATTCGAGGGGATTAGAGTTCAAGGTTTTTGTTTATAAGTACTTTTTCCGAGATAATATTACAGATTTCAATTACCTGCTCATCAAAAGTTTTCTCTGAAGTATCAATGATATAAGCATCTTCCGGTTTTACCAGGGGATCCATCTTACGGGATTTATCCCTGGAGTCACGATCCAGAAGATTTTCCATCACCTGTCCGAAAGTTACAGAATCATCACTTTCCCTGAGTTCTTTAAATCTGCGTTCTGCTCTAACTTCGAGCGAAGCTTCCATAAAGAATTTCAGGTCCGCATCCGGAAAAACTGCAGATCCCAGGTCTCTTCCATCAGCGATATAGTTTGAATCCTTCACTGCCTTACGCATCAGTTTATTAATGAAGATGCGAACTTCAGGCAGTGCAGCAACTATGCTAACGTGCTCAGATACTTTCTGTTTCCGAATTTTATTGCTGACATTTACCCCATCAACATGTACGATGAAGTCTTTGTCCACATATTCGAATTGAATATCTTTCAATGGCAGAATTTCAAGGAACTTCTCTGTATCCTTATCGGCCTCCAGCCAGATATAAGTGGCAACTCTGTAAAGTGCTCCGGAATCGAGATATTGAATCCCGAGCTTTTCAGCAACCGCTTTCGCTGTCGAGCTTTTACCAGATCCGGAAAGGCCATCGATTACTATAATCATCTCAGAGAACAGTTAAATTAAATTTTATTATCCAATTTATCAATCAAATCTTGTTTAATGAATGGATAAGTTTTAAATTTGGCTTCTGCAAAAATTCGCGTATTAAAACGATACAAACAAATTATGCCACAACATCAATCTGCTATTAAACGAGTGCGACAAAATTTAAAGCGCCGTGAACGTAACCGGACTCGCCGCTCCAAGATGCGCACACTAATCAGGAAAGTTCTTTCAGCAACCGAAAGAGAGGAAGCTGAAAAGCATTTGAAGTCTGCCGTGTCTCATATCGATCGCATGGCAAACAAAGGTGTTATCCATCCCAACAACGCTGCAAGAAAAAAAGCCAAATTAACCAAGCATATAAATAATCTCTGATTATTTTGGCACAAGAAACTTCAAAAGCCCTTCTTGTTATCCTTGATGGTTTCGGATTAGCCGAAGATCCGTCAACCAGTGCAATCGCAAAAGCTGACACCCCCTTTATTGACTCCCTGCTGCAGGAAAAGCCCAATTCGCGATTATCTGCAAGCGGTGAGGATGTTGGCCTGCCCGGCGGACAGTTCGGGAATTCTGAAGTTGGCCATCTCAACATTGGTGCAGGACGCATTGTCTGGCAGGAACTTTCAAGAGTTAATAAAGACATACAGGAAGGTACTTTTTTTGAGAACAAAGTACTTATCAGGGCATTTGAACAAGCTTCAAAAACGGGCAAGATTCATTTTATGGGCCTTTTTTCCGATGGCGGTGTGCACAGCCACAACACCCATCTTTATGCCCTGCTGAAAATGGCGAAAAAATCCGGGCTGGATCATGCCTATGTTCATGCATTCACTGATGGACGTGACACTTCGCCGCATGGTGGAATCGACTATTGCAGGGATTTTGAAAAAGTTGCTTCGGAAACCGGAATCGGTGAAATTGCATCTGTTGTTGGCAGGTATTATGCCATGGACCGTGACAATCGATGGGAACGAACCGAGAGAGCTTACAGGCTGCTTGTACACGGTGAAGGCGATAAAGTAAATAAAGCCACTGAAGTATTTGAGAAATCCTATTCTGATGACGTAACTGATGAATTTATTCTGCCACACATTGTAAATTCGAATGAAAACAGCCGGATCAGCAAGGGAGATGTCGTCATTTATTTTAATATTCGTGGTGACAGAGCCCGTCAATTGACAAAAGCACTGCTCAGGTTTGATGAAGTTCCATTTAAAACTGACACATTGAACCTGGATTACTTCACATTTACATCATACGACGACACATTTAATGATT
>SLKH01000171.1 GCA_007134665.1 Balneolaceae bacterium | reverse complement strand
TTGTTGAATGCCTCTGCCCTGCTGGCTCAAAGCGGTGGTTATACCGGTTCTTTTCAGCGCCTGGGTTTCGGGCCGAGGGGTATGGCGATGGGAAATGCGATGGTTTCGGTTACCGGAGATGGGGTTTACGGGTACTATAATCCGGCATTGGCTGCACATATCTCAGAAAATAGGCAAATTGATATTTCATCTGCTGTAATGCAATTCGACAGAAAATTGAATATGGTTAACGCACATTTCAATTTGCCCCCTTCAGCAGGCTTCGGACTTTACCTGATCCATGCAGGAGTCAGTGATATTGATGGGAGAACAAACAGTGGATATCACACACAAATGTTGTCTACCAATGAATTTCAATTGGGGTCACAATTTGGGATTCGCCTGACCCCACGGATTTGGAGCGGAATCGGATTAAAATTCAATATGGCACGGTTCCATACAGAGCTAAGTAGTTCAAGAGCTTTTGGGGCCGATATCGGATTCCTCATTCAATTTACTGAAAATATTTTCACAGCGATCACAATCCAGGATTTATTAGCCACATACCAATGGTCTGCAGGTGATCTGTACGGTGATGATTTTAATATCACAACTGAACACTCATTTCCTGTCAGATTGAAGGGGGGTATTTCCTATATTCCATCAGATTCCTTCCTGTTTGCATCGGAATTTGAATACCGAATTCATTCAGTTCCGGAAAACGGTTCCGGCATCAACAGCACTTATTTAAGACTTGGCGGCAGATATTACATGCATGAACGCTTTACTTTACGCGGAGGAATAAGGATACTCGATATGAAAACAGACTTGACTTCAACATTCTCAACCGGTTTCTCAATTCATCTGCCATTTGATAAATTTTCACCTTCAATTGACTATACTTTCGCCCAGGAGCCAAACAAAGTTTCCAATTTGCATGTATTTGCATTAAGATTGATGATATGAGGAATCTGTTGTCATTTTATACACATTTATATCCGGATTTATTGATCAGAATAATTACACCCTTAGCAATCTGCCTGTTTATCTTTAATCCGGTTAAATCTCAGGATGTTGGAGCCGGCCTCGATTTTCTGAATATTTCTCCTTCCACAGCACTGCTTGGTATTTCAGAAGCTCAAACTGCAACTCCATCAGGTGCAGCATCTATCTATGCTAACCCGGCATTACTTGTTTTTGAAGAAACTTCGGTTCTTGACTTGTCATATACATTGTGGATTGCAGAAGTTCAGAATCAATATGCGGCGGTTAATTATCGTCGCAATAACTCTTCATTTGCTTTGGGAGTCTATAACTCGAGCTCCGATGAATTTGAAGCAAGAGACCAGCCGGGAGAACCGGCTGGCATTTTTTCGATCGGGTATTTATCTCTGTCTGGAGCATATGCATATCAATTCGGACCCCTGGCACTTGGAATAACAGGTCAGTATTTGAGAGAAGAGGTATTCCAATACAGGGCGAATGGTTTTGCCATAAATATCGGATCCGCAGTTTCACTACTTAATGACAGGCTCAGGGCCGGATTCGCTGTATTAAATATCGGTGAAATGCAGGATCTTAATAATGAGTCTACTCTTCTTCCGACGTCATTTCGGTTCGGCATCGATGCTCAATTAATTGAATTTACAACACCGGGTATGAATGACCTGCCCATTTTACTATCGATTCACGCAGATTACATGCAGCCACTTGAAGAAAGCCCTTCTTCTGATTTTATCGACAGTGACCGCAAAGCACCGTTTTATAATTTTGGCATTACTGCCGACATTGCTGATATTTTTCAGTTGAGATCAGGTTTTAAATTGGGCCCTACAGAACGCCCATTCAGTGCCGGTGCCGGTTTCCTTATAGCCCCTGTAAAAATCAATTATGCATTGGTTCCATTTTCTACAGGTTATGGTACCGTCCATTCAATAGGACTGGAATATTATTTTTGAATTTCATGGATTCATACAACTCTTTCCGTGAGATTATCGATCAGCTTGAACCCGGTTGCAAAAAACTGTTTGTGATTCCACCATATAACCCTGAAAACAAGGATGGTGACTACCTGTATTTGCTGCACAAAGACACTATTGAGTCAAACAATAACCCCCATATTGAACCTATCGGTGACTGGCAGTATGCACGGTTTTCCTGGAATGCATTTAAGCGGATACCAACGGTAATGCATTGCAATTGGGTTGAAATTAAAAGCTTCAGAGAAGCAGGAAAGATCCTGATTTTGTGGATAAATCTCATCATATATCACAAATTCGGTGGAAAAATCATCTGGACTATTCATAATAAAGGCCCGCAAAGTATTTCAATGAAGTGGCTTAACCTGCTGCTACAGAACTGGATTGCCAAGAATGCCGACATTATTCATGTCCATTGTAATCGAGCTATCCGTGAGATGTCAGATAAGCTTGATGTAGATCCCTCCAGGTTTGTGGTTCTGTCACACCCAAAATTTCCGGCATACCTGATGCCGAGAAGTGCCGCAATTGAAGCACTAAATCAGAGGTATGGTTTTACTTTACAGGCACGGAATAAAATCTATCTTGTATTCGGGAATATAGGCCCTCATAAACGGATTATTGAAATAATAGAGATTTTCAAACAGCTTTCTCCAAACAAAAAATTAATGATCATCGGCCCTGTGAAACATGGTTGCCTTGGATATTACCGAAGCGTTCAAAAAGCATCAGATCAGTACCATTCCAGGATATTTCTGCTTCCAAAAAGTATTGAATCAATTATAGTTCCAGAAATATTCAATGCTGCTGATATATGTTTGTTTAACTATGATGAAATTTTAACTTCGGGTGGAGTAGAGTTGGCAAGGAGTTATCAAAAAGCTATCATTGCTCCTGATAAAGGATGTCTGAAGGAATTGATTGACAATCCAAACGTCTCTTTGTTTCAGGATGAAAACCATTTAAAACAGATGCTTGTCAATTCTTAATTCATGAAACGGGTTAACACAAAAGCTTTCTGGTTTTTTCTCGGTGATGCAGGAGTTCGAATATTCGGATTTATTACCACCGTATTACTTGCCAGAATTCTGGGAGCTGAAGCATTTGGATTGATTACTATCTCCGTTGCAATTCTCGGTTTATCCAGTTGGTTTGCAGACCTGGGCCTGAATATGATGGGTACCCGAACACTTTCTCAGCCTAAGAAGAAAAGATCATACAAGATCTCGGAGATTTTCAGAATCAGGATAATCCTTGGGATCCTGGTTTTATTCCTGGTAAGTACATTGATTTGGGGTACTCATTTTGAGGCACGTTCAACCGGTCTTGTTATACAACTTTTTCTATTATCGCTAATACCACAATCGATATCATTGGAGTGGTATTTCAACGGCAGTCATAATTACAAATGGATTACTTTCTCGCGGCTTGCCCAGGCTTTAATGTACCTGCTGCTTATTTACCTGTTTATTCAGGAGACAGATCTGCTTCAGGTACCTATATTCTTCCTGCTTTCAGCTCTGATGTCGGTCTCCATCTTGTTTGCAGTGATGCCTGTTAAAGAGAAATTAAAAGGGTTTTGGCCCCGGTATTACAAAGTACGGGAAATGATTATTACTTCACTCCCGCTTGGCCTCGGTAGCCTGTTCTCTCAAATCGTTATTTTTATGCCACCGCTGGTTATCGGTTATTATTTCGGCTTTTTCGAAGCCGGCCTTTTTGGTGTGGCTTTTAAGATAATTCTTCTGTTCATTTTTATTGATCGATTTCTTATCCGGTTTTTGCTGCCTGACCTTACCAATCAATGGCAGGAAAACAAGGTTAAAACCAAAAAGAATCTTCAGAAATCACTTCACTGGTTACTTTTCACCGGAACCTTTTTTGCTATAATACTAAGTACCGGATCAGAATTTTTTATAGACATACTGTTCGGTGAACAATTTACCGAGGCAGCAAAACTCCTTACAATCCTGACTCTTTTTCTGCCTCTGATATTTCTTAATTCTTTATTTTCATACGCTATGATTACCTCAGGCAATGATACAGCTTACCTGAGGAGCGGATTAATAGGTGGGATTTTTTCATTTTTTATCATCCTGCTGATTACATCCGTTGGTAACATGGTTTGGGTTGTATGGTCTGTGGTGCTTGCACAAACAATTGTTACCATTTCATTCTACATTGAGTTCAGAAGAATTATCATTCTTGAATTATTTTCACCTGTGGTGAAAATATTTGGACTTGCACTACTCCTGATGTTTCTGCCTTTTTTTAATTTCATAAGCTATCCATTGTCTTTTCTATTGCTGCCGCTTCTATATCTTGTACTTATTATTCTTTCCGGGGGACTTAACACCAGTGACCTGATCTGGATCAGGATGAAACTTTTTAAAGAACAAAAACCCGATAAATTATTGTTTTAACCCCGACATCGAAACAGTCTGGGTTTCTTATTTTAAATATCAGCTCATCTAAGGCAACCATTGCCCGCTATTTAATGTATCAGTAAGTAAATAGTTGATTTAACTGAACGGTAATTTCATCTTTTGTGAAATCTCCGTTTCGATGGTTTGAATTGACACATAACCACAGATCATTGTTTGACGAAATTTTAAAAGGTTGTCGAAAAAGGCAAAGAAAAAGTCAAAAAGAACTTTACAAAATGTTCTATGCCTATGGAATGAGCATAACACTTCGTTATTCAAGATCTGAAAATGAGGCCATCAGTATACTTAATGATGCATTTATGAAAGTATTTGACAACATAAAATCATTCGATTCCAACCGGCCTTTCAAACCATGGCTGAGAAGAATAATCATAAATACTGCGATCAATCAATACCATAAAAATTCTTCTCAATTTCATCAACTGGTCACCATAGAGAATGGCCAGGAGCTAAAGAATGAAGAAATGATTACCAGTAATATTACTTATAAGGAGATCATCAGGCTGATCCAAAACCTTCCTCCAGCATACAGAACCGTTTTTAATTTATTTGTCATTGAAGGTTATAAACATAAAGAAATCGCCGGCATACTGGGGATAACTACAGGTACTTCCAAGTCAAATTTATTTAAAGCTAAAAAACTACTGCAGAAGAACCTGGAAAAAATTTTAACGTGGTCAAGTTATCATGTCAGATCAAAATAAAGACAGAGACCCTATAGAACAGTTTTTCTACCAGAAAAGCTCTGAATATGATATTGAGTTCAAGGAAGAAAGCTGGAATAAAATAGAGCGGAAATTACACTTTCAAGAGCTTCTTAGAAAAAGAAGAAAAATCCAATACTGGTTTCTTGCTGCTTCCATTTTCATCATCTCTCTCCTATCATTTGTCACACTAAATCATCTGCAACAAATAGATCAGCTACATGAACTACTCGGTGAACAACAACATCAGGAGGTTTTAGGAACCCCAATTGATCGTGAAATTCAGGAATTTCCAGAAACTGTTACTGATGTCGAAGAATCTGCCGCAGGAACGGGTACCGAAAGATACAGTACTCATGAATTCCAGGATATCACATCATACACAACTGATACTGGTTTATCTGATTTTTCCTTTTCAACACACTCTGCGGATTCGACCTCTTCGGTTCCCGGCCATATAAATGAGTCTGCTGAATTCATCGCAAGTTATGTCTCGTTAGAAGATTCTCCCCTGCTAACTAAAACTGTTAAAATAGACACTGGACGGGATTATCGTGTCGATTCAGGCCAATTCCGGTCTCTCTCGCATGAAAGTATTGATCCAAACCATGATGGATGGATAAACCGGCATAATCAAAAAAATCGACTGAATGTGTCGATTGGATTGATCAGTGGCCCGGACTTAAGTACGGTAGGTTCCCTGAATGACTTTACGGACCCGGGCTACCAGATAGGGCTAACCGCTGAAATTGATATTTTCAGTAATTTTAGCCTGATCGCCGGTATTTTACAGGCAAACGTTCGGTATCAGGAGTATTCTCGTGGTGAAAATTATACTTCATCCTATGGAAATAATCTCATCCCGGTGTATATGTACGCCGAATGCTCCCTTTTAAAAATCCCTCTCAAAGCAAAATATAACTTACTTGATTTCAGCCGGTCGAGATTATTTGCCACGGCTGAACTCTCTTCCTACATCATGATCCAGGAAGATTATCAATTTCAGTTTGCAAATGGAACTAATCCCGGCCAGGATTCTTGGAGCGGCCGAACAGGAACCTCACATTGGTTTAGCAATGCCGGTTTATCAATCGGGTATGAGGTTGATTTGTTACCACATTGGAGCATTAGGGCTGAGCCTTATTTGAAATTGCCGGTTAGGGAGGTAGGCTGGGGTAATGCAAGGCTTTATTCCGTTGGAAGTTATTTCTCACTCAATTTTCAAATCTGAACATAAACCAATAAGCCATGAAGAATAAAGAAACATATCTTGAATCCGGACAAAGATACAATGGATCAATTTCTATTCTGATCACATCTCTGCTCGTCATTTTTACCCTGACATTTTTTGGGTGTGAATCCAGTACGGATTCAGGCACAAATGGTGATACCAACGGCAATGGCACTCCCCCGCCACCTGAAGCCAATGAAGTAACGATGGGCTCGGCAAGTTTTAACCCCGGTAACCTGACGATTGAAACAGGCACAACGGTTACCTGGATAAACACGAGCAATGAAGTCCATACTGTGACCAGTGGTTCGGATGGTAATCACGATGGTTTGTTTGATAGCGGTAATATGAATCCTGATGATGAATTCACTTATACGTTTAATGAGGAAGGAACTTATCCCTATTACTGTATCCCTCATCTTAACATGGGGATGACCGGTACCATCACGGTCAGTGACAACGGTAATGGCGGGAATCAGGAAAACAACAGTGGTAATGGCGGCAATAATGACGATTCCGGTTACTAATGTGTTCCCTTATTGTGATTATAACCATTCTGTTCAGTTCAGTTAATAATTTTGTCGTCTATCAGGACACAGTTTGGTATACTGAATCAGGAAATGCCGAATTTACATCTTCTGTTCCGCTGCACACATTTACCGGTACGTCATCAAACCTAACCGGCCTGCTTGATTTCGAAGAGAACGTGATTGATTTCTATCTCGACCTTCAGACGATAAAAACCGGAAATTCGCGGAGAGACAGAGACATGTACAGAACATTGGATATCGATGTTTACCCGTTTGCAGAATTTACCGGTCGAATTACCTCTCAAATAAATCCTGACTCAGAAATACCACAATCGGTGACAGTTACCGGAGAATTCACTGTACATGGTGTAACGAATCAGATTGAAGTAGAGGGACTAATATACAAAGAAGGATCAGCTTACTTACTCGAAGCAGATTGGGTTTTATTGATATCCGATTATGAAATC
>SLKH01000244.1 GCA_007134665.1 Balneolaceae bacterium | reverse complement strand
TTTATCTTATACACAGTTAGTCAAGTATCAGAATTTTTCCATTTATCATTCTGCTTCCCATTTCAATTACATAAAAAACGGGCCCATTTTCGACCTGCCTTCCATTTTCATCCATCCCGTCCCAGGACGTCTCATAAACACCCCGTGAAAGAGCTCGGTTTTCCAGATTGCGTATCAGGTTCATGCCGAAATCAAAGATCCGGATTCTTACCCGGCTATATTCCGGAACTTCATACTTGATCCGTGATAACTGATGCCTTGAAGGAGAAAATGGATTTGGATAAGCAAAGGTTTCGGTATCAGGTAAATCAGCCTGGTAAATATTTCCACCCCGAAGCGGCATATCTACCCGAGTAATTTCCCAGTTTACCCCATCAATGCTTGACGCCAGCCCATCACTTGTCCCAACCCATACTTGTCGGTTTGTGGCGGCTGCGGAAAGATACCGGGCTCCATCCTTAATAAATGTATTCGGACTGGTAATTTGCCGGATGTGCGTCCAATTTTCGCCATCGTCTTCAGATTTATAAAGTCCTTCATCCGTTACAACATATATCATTCCGTTATGGAAGGTAATATCATTTACCCGGACACCTTTTAGAAATTGTGAAAAGCTTATACCACCGTCCGATGTGGAAACAAGTCCATAGCCATCCCGATTATCGGGATCTGAAGGCCAGTTTGTAAGCCAGATATCACCATTCACCGGATTTTCCCGGATTTTGATAACCCAGTCACCCAATAAGCCGTGCGGATCACCTGTAAAAGAGAGATGTTCCCAGCTTATCCGTTCAACGGGTGAAGTTAGTGCATTCTCTGAGACATTGATTCCCGATGCAGTGCCTACCCATACCCGGCGTTGACGATCTATTAAAAGGCTGAATCCCAGCAGGTTATTATCAAATCGCGGATCATAACGATTCAACAGTGACCCTTCACGGTCCTGCGAAAACCAGAAGTATTCATAACCGGGGTTCAGGGATGTTTCAGTTGATGGAGGCAGAATAATACGTTCCCAATCAATCCCTCCATTCTGACTTCTCATCAGGCCGGATGCCCAATTTACAGACAGAATTGTATCACCTGAAAAATCTACTTCGAATGGAGGTGATTGCTGAGGAACAACAACCGGCAGGCGTTTGTATTCCAGATCGCCATACCGGAAAGTGATGTCACATTCGGGTAGGTATTCGTCTGAATCCATATCACAGATATCCGGATCAGGTTCTTCAAGAGGGAACGGATAAAATTTCCAGTGATCACCACCATTCACACTTCGGTAATACCCGATTGCAGTCTGAACACGTTGGCCTCCGACTAAAGAAGTGTATCCGATACCTGCAACGATGGTATCACGACTGATAGCCAGTGAATAAACACGCCCCCGGCCGGAAAAGACCGAATCAGCTGCCTGAGGTATATACCATTCACCCTGGCCTTCAACCCACCTGTTAAGCCCGGGGCCGGTCCACAAGGTGTCTCCATAGGCTTCAAGTGTACTTACACTGTTTTCCTGTATAGAATAGTACCTTTCAGGTATCAATCCGGTAACTTGTGCAACAGTATCAGGTGGAAATAAAATGAATAGGCTTATTGCAAATTGAATCGGTATGGATTCAAAGAATACCCGTATGAGTTTGACCATGGTAGCTGGCAATAACTGAGTGGTCTGTTTACGGTAGAATAGTATATTTTTTCAGATGGTCAAAAAACGGATTGGATGAAAGTTTGCTCTATAAAAATAAGGAGGGAGTATTTATCTCCTTCCGGAAGAGGAGGCTGCTTTTTCACTGAAAAGGTCTTCATAATCCTCAACCATATAGCATAATCGCAGGAATGGCAGATCGGGGTCTAATGTATAGCCATTTACAGCGGCGCTTTCGGAGGTTAATAAAGCCTCAGCCAACTTTTGATAAAGTCTGACTTTATCGTTGATTCGTTTTCTTTTTCGCAAATCGGGATTTCGTCTGTTATTCTGGTGCTCAATCATACTGTATAAATAGAATTCATTCCAGTACTGAGATAAGAATTATGTGTTTATGAGACGATTTTAATAATTCTGTATATTGACATTAATTGCAGAGATATTAATAAAATCGATAAACAATTGCCCTATATTTTTTTCATTTTAAAAAATTCTGTTATTTCGAGTTAAATAATTTTATTTAACCTACAATTTCTTCATGTTAAAGACAGGGGTGCAGCCATTTCGTTACAAACTATTTATGTTATGTCTTGAAAAATTGCGGTTAAATGGAATTACACAGAATTTTCTATTCAGAAATGTCTTCTTCTGTTGGCTCAAGGCTAACTAAAATCTGTAGCAGATATTTTCCGGTTTCAACCTTTTTGCCATCGGAAAAAATGATTAGATACTTTCTGCCGGTGATGGAGGATTTGGTTGCGCAGATGTGAATAAAATCTTCAGCAGTATTAATGTGGTTTCTCGAATGTCTTAATTTCCTTCTCAGGTGATTGGCAGCATCTTTTGGAGTATGAGATCTTCCGTTTCGGATAAAATAAGCGTTAGTTAAATTTTCAATATGTGAAATAAGATATTCAATCTTTTGCTGTTCACTAAGATCAGATGAATATTTTGAATCAATCTGAAATGAATTGAAAGTAACCAATAAAACTATATGTAATAGCGAGATGATAGTCATTTTTTTCTTTATTAAGCGTCTCGACAACTATAAATGTACTAAAATAAATCAGTTTTCCGGTAACGTGATTCATGTATAATTATTGATGTGTAAATATTACAATTTTATAAAGATTTCTTTGTAGTATATACTCAACTATGATACTGAAAGTTACATCTTCAGGAACTTTTTTTGTTTGAAGAATGGAATTCCAGGTGTTGGGAAGTGATATAACAGGGACACTTTTCGGCATAAAATGTCAATTAAATTTACCTCAGATGGCATGTTGCAATCATTGTATGGATGCAGAAAAGATATTTAACGAAAAAACTGCACTGCGGGATGTGAAAAGATACCACAAAAAGGGGCTGAGGAAGTCGACCCGGCTGATGCTCGAACCGATTCGTAATGATGACCTGGGGAACATGACACTTCTCGACATTGGTGGCGGAATCGGTTCAATTTCTTTTGAATTGTTTGAAATGGGAATCCGAAAATCAACACATGTCGATGCTTCAACCGGTTATCTTAAGATTGCAAAAAAACAAGCTGAAGAGCGAAACCTGAATCGCCAAATAGAATTTCGGTTTGGAGACTTTGTCGAATTGTCATCTGATCTTGAATCTGCAGATATAGTTACTCTCGACAGGGTTATTTGTTGTTACCCTGACCGTGAAAAAATGATTGAAAATGCAGCTCTCAAAGCAAAGAAATATATTGGCCTGGTTTACCCGAGAGACAGATGGGGAGCAAATCTGGCGATTACAATTGGTAATATTTGGTTCAAAATGCAGGGCAGCGATTTCCGGACATTTATTCATCGGCCGGAAGATGTTGACCGGCAAATACGTAATTATGGTTTTTCCCTCATTAATAAATCTCAAACACTTGTTTGGGAGGCGGTTGTCTATCAGAATGTACATGGATCAGTGATATAGTAACTTCATTTAAAATCGGTATTCATCATAACCGGCCTCATTACTTTTGCCTGTTGCAATGTTATTATTAGGTGATCCTTATAAATAATATGATTACCTGTGATTAAAGACCGGAATAATTATGATTCAATCAGATATAATAATTTTTGTAATTACCATCATATTAATCAGCCTGATATCAGGTTGTGCCCCGATTTATCATCAGTCATCTCCTAATACACCCATGTTCTCAGAGCAGGGTGATGCTAAAGTTTCTCTGCGTGCAGGTTTTAGCGGTTTAGAACTTCAGGGAGCGTATGCACCCGGTGACCAGGTCTATATTTTTGGAGGGGTGATGGGAAGCGAAGATGAAAGTGATAATGGGTTTGAAACCTCCAGTCATCGCTATGCAGAAATCGGAACTGGTACTATGTGGCGCCCGGTACAAAATATCATTTTTGAAGGGTCAGGTGGACTCGGTTTTGGATCAGGTACCGGAACAGCTTTAATCACAATCGGACAATCATCGATTGATTTACATTCTAAAGGCAGATATATAAAGCCTTTTATACAGGGCAATATCGCTTTTCAAAGCCGGGCATTTGATATTGGTATAGTGAATCGGTTATCATTGATTCAGTTTAACGAGATTCGCGAGATCGGCAGCAGTCCCGCAGTGATTACGGATCCTACAAGCCCGATATTTTGGGAGCCTTCACTTTTTATCCAGGCCGGCTGGGATCGGATTAAACTTAATTTTAATACAGGTTTAACAGGACCGGTCATCGGAGATCCCGATTTCGATTACAATATGATGAACGTCAGTTTTGGTATCAGTTATCAATTCAATGTAAATTGATTAATCGTTTATTCTGATTTAGAAAGTACCACGTTTATAACCGGATGTCAGGATTTCAGAGTGTTTTAATCATTGGTAAAGTTTGGCCGGAACCGGATTCATCTGCTGCCGGGAAACGTATGATGCAGCTAATTAAGATCTTACAATCATCGGGAGCGAAAGTCACATTTGTAACTGCTGCTGCTCAAAGTGAATACTCTTTAAATTTGAAAAACCTTGGGGTTTCGACTGCTGAAGTCCGGATCAATGATAGTGGTTTTGATGCGTATCTCAGCGAATTGGATCCGGATATCGTACTTTTTGACCGCTTCATGACTGAAGAGCAGTTTGGATGGAGGGTAGGAGAGCATTGTCCTGGTGCATTGAGAGTTCTCAACACAGAAGATCTTCACTGCCTGCGATCGGTGAGACAACAAGCAGTTGAAAGGAATGCTGTATATTCGGATGATCTATTACTTTCCTCAGATATGTCGAAAAGAGAGATTGCATCGATTTACAGATCCGATCTGACTTTGATTATTTCAGAAGCTGAAATCAAATTGCTAAAAGATCTGTTCAAGATTCCATCCGGCCTTTTATACTATTTGCCGATTTTTTCTGATCCGATAGATAATGAAACCGTCAAAAAATTCCCCGCATTTACAGAAAGAAACCATTTTATTCACATTGGAAATTTTCGTCACCCGCCAAATCTTGATTCGGTTTTATATATGAAAAATGAAGTCTGGCCACTTATCCGGGAACAATTACCGGATGTTGAACTTCATTTGTATGGAGCATATCCCTCTGGTAAGGTTACAAGCCTCCATGATACGAGTGAAGGGTTTATAATCAAAGGAAGAGCGGATCATGCGAAAGGGGTCATGCAGCAAGCGAGGGTATGTCTTGCCCCGTTAAGATTTGGAGCGGGTCTCAAAGGTAAGCTATTGGAAGCGATGGAATGCGGTACTCCCAGTATTACAACGGAAATTGGATCCGAAGGAATAAATGGATCACTTGAATGGAGTGGATATATAAGTAATTATGACGAGCCGCTGGTGTTTGCAAATCGTGCTGTGGAGTTATATTCAAATATGAAGATATGGAACATCTGTTCAAAACAAGGATTTCGGATCATAAATGAAAGGTTTACAGACCTGAAACTTATGGATGTCCTGATTGACAGATTATCGGAGTTGAGAAAGAAACTCGAGGTTCATCGAAATCAAAATTTCACCGGATCTATGCTGATGCATCATACAACTGCCAGTACAAAATACATGTCGCGCTGGATTGAAGCTAAAAACCGGGATCAGAATAAAGCAAAAGAATAGCATTAATCAATAATGTGCCGTAGTATTGGGCACAAATTTAATCGAAATTGATATCTAACCGTTTAGATACGGTTTTACACAATTAAAATTAATATCACTTTATGAAACGCGTTGTTGTTACAGGTTTGGGAGCATTAACACCACTTGGACATTCGGTAGATGATTTTTGGAACTCTTTAGTGTCAGGTAAAAGCGGAGCTGCCCGGCTGAAAGCCTTTGATCCATCACTCTTTAGAACTCAGTTTGCCTGTGAATTAAAAGATTATGATCCAAAAAAGTACCTGAGTCATAGTGAAATCAAGCGAACAGATCCTTTCAGTCAGTATGCGCTGATTTCAACGGAAGAAGCTGTCAGAGACTCCGGGCTCGATTTTGAAAAAATGGATCCGTTTGATACAGGGGTAATCTGGGGCAGTGGTCAGGGAGGACTGCTCACATTTGAACATGAAGTGATGGAGTATGTAAAGGGCGATTATAATCCAAGGTTCAGTCCGTTTCTTGTACCGAAAATGATCATGAACATAGCATCCGGGCTTATTTCAATGAAATATGGATTGATGGGGATAAATTATTCCACAGTTTCGGCATGTGCCACTTCCAATACATCTATCATGGATGCCATGAATTATATCCGAATGGGTAAGGCAAAAGTAATCATAACCGGAGGATCGGAAGCACCGGTGACACATGCATCATTTGGTGGTTTTTCAGCAATGAAAGCGATGTCTACTCGTAATGATGACCCTGAAGGTGCATCAAGGCCATTTGACGTTGAACGTGACGGATTCGTAATGTCGGAGGGATCCGGAACCCTGATTCTTGAAGAATATGAACATGCAAAAGCGAGAGGCGCAAAAATTTATGCAGAGGTAGCTGGTGCCGCGATGACCTCCGATGCCTATCATATGACAGCAACTCATCCGGAAGGAAAAGGAGCCAGGGAGGGTATGAAAAGGGCAGTGGAAGATGCAAACCTCAATCTTGAGGAGATCGATTACCTGAATACACATGCAACATCTACACCGGTCGGAGACCTGAGTGAAACAAAAGCGATTGCAGCATTATTCGGCAGTGATGCTAAACACCTTCACATTAACGCTACGAAGTCGATGACTGGACACCTGCTCGGCGCAGCCGGAGCTGCTGAAGCCATCATTTCGATTAAATCAATGAATGAGGGACTTATTCTGCCAACAATCAATACGAAAGAGCTCGATCCTGAAATACCATCGGGTTTAAATATTGTATTGAAAGAGCCGCTCGAAAAACAGGTAAATGCAGCACTTAGCAACACATTCGGATTTGGCGGCCATAATGCAAGTGTTGTATTCAGGAAAACCTGATTGGATATTATTTCAACCCAAAAAAGTTGTTAGACCTTTTTTGTGCCGAACCCTTTCGGTGCCGAACCCGACACGCTTATCTGGATCGGCCTTTCGGGTCCCGACGATCACGTCGGAATCATTGTTCCAATGACAATTTTGGGTTCAAATATTTGCCCTGTTTTGCATTGAGGTTGAGTGAAAAGGGTTAACCGGAAAACCTGGCTGATCTTGGATCGATTTCATGTCCGGAACTTTGGGCTATTTTTTGATAAAGGTGTGGCTTTCG
>SLKH01000088.1 GCA_007134665.1 Balneolaceae bacterium | reverse complement strand
TTCTACATTTCATGTAAATGGCGGTTCATATCTGAATTAATTCATATCGGCAGTCAAATGAGCATAAAAGAACGAAAGAAAGACCATGTTGAATTAACAGCATCAGGTAATGCCGCTTATCATAAATCAGCCGGTTTCGATCGATATGATTTTAATCATGATGCACTCCCTGAAGTTAACCTGGATGATGTCTCTACTTCAGCTTCTTTATTGGGAAGAGATTTTACCATGCCTCTGTTTCTTTCATCCATGACCGGTGGTTATGATGAAGGACGCCGGATTAATGCTATGCTAGCTGAAACCTGCGAAAAAATGAACCTTCCTTTCGGAGTTGGAAGCCAGCGTGTGATGATTGAGAACCCTGATGAAACTGAAACATTTAAAATTGTACGAGATATCGCTCCTTCTGCTTTCATCGCTTCAAATATTGGTGGAGCCCAGCTTATTGGCAATCTTTCAGATGAACACTTAGGTCTGATTACTGAAGCCATCAAAGCAGATGCAATCATCGTTCACCTTAATCCTTTACAGGAACTTATACAGCAGGAAGGTGACAGAAGTTTTCAGGGTATTGAAAAAGGTATCACCCATCTTGTAACCAATTGTGATTTGCCCGTTATTGTCAAAGAAACCGGAGCCGGGATCTCTGCTGATGTAGCATCAAGACTTCTTTCTGTTGGTGTACAGGTGATCGATGTTTCAGGTGCAGGCGGTACCAGCTGGAGTAAAGTGGAAAGATTGAGATCCGGAACCGATCAGGAACTGCTTTTCGATGACTGGGGTATTCCGACAGTTGACTGCATTGAGCAGATAATTCCACTTCGTGAAACGTTCAGATTCAGATTGATTGCTTCGGGGGGTATCCGGTCAGCGGCTGATATGGTAAAGTCTCTTGCACTTGGAGCCAATTTTACTGCTACCGCTCAACCGGTAATTAAAGCCCTGAAAAACTCCGGACAAGAGGGCCTGGAAAATTTGCTCAAACAATGGAAGAAGGAGATGACCTATATATTAACTCTTCTTGGATGCAGAACTGTAAGGCAATTGACACCACAACATTTGAGAAAACACAAACCCATTTAAACTGATCAATTTGTATATTCTGTTTTAGATAAATTTTAAGCCAGATTCTTTGAATATCTTCAGTAAGTACGTACCTCTCATCGATCGTGAACTCAAGAAAATTCCTTTTGATTGTGATCCGGCAAGTTTATATGAACCGTGCCGATATATTCTTAAAAATGGTGGTAAAAGAATCAGGCCGTTACTAACACTTCTCGGTGCCGGAATTTGCGGAAGAGATGAAGCTGTCAGGAAAGCTGTTCCTGCTGCACTCGCTGTTGAATTAATTCATAATTTTACATTAGTACATGACGATATTATGGATGAAGCAGATTCAAGACGAGGCAAACCGAGCGTCCATTCCAAATGGGGTATACCGACTGCAATTCTTGTAGGAGATCTTCTGCATACTGAGGCATTTCAACAACTAAATTTATATGGATCTGATACAACAGTATCCCGAGAGCAATTTTCGGCATTATATAAAACTTTGCTTGATTCAATAAAAACAGTATGTGAAGGCCAGGCATTGGATATGGAATTTGAAGGTTCTAATGATGTTCATACCGGCTTGTATCTGAAAATGATAGAAGGGAAAACTTCTGCACTGCTCAGTGGCTCATTATCGATGGGAGGTATTGTCGGGGCGGGTAGTGATGAACAGATCGATTATCTCAGACAGGTAGGCAAACAGATGGGACTTGCATTTCAAATACAGGACGACCTGTTGGATGTGGTAGCTGATCCTGAAAAGTTTGGAAAAGTTCAAGGTGGTGATATCAGGGAAGGAAAAAAAACGTATCTTCTGCTGCTTGCTTTTGAATTGAGCAATGAAATCCAAAAAAAAGAGTTACACAGATTGTCACAGCAAAATTATTTAACTGATACGGACGTTGAACGTGTGATTGATATCTATGAACAAACCGGTACTATTCGGAAAACTGAAGAGAAAGTGAGTGCATATTATCAAAATGTTCTGGATCTGATGAACTCATTTGAAGATTCCACTTTTAAAACAGATCTTGTTTCACTATTAAATTTTTTAAAAAATCGAGATTACTGATCAGTATGAAGAAATTATCCCTGCTGCTTATCATTGTTTTTATCATCGCTTCATGCAGAAGCCAGGAACTTATCAGGCCCGGCGACACTCTTGAAGTTGCATTTGAAAAAGCTTACTCACTGTATGAAGAGGAGCGATGGAGAGATGCGGCTAATGCTTTTGAGACAGTTATATCAATCGGTCGTGGTACGGATTTTGGACAAAATGCCCAATATTACCTGGCGGAAAGTCATTTTAATAATCGTCAGTACCTTCTTGCGGCCTCAGAGTATGAACGATATTCACAAAGCCATCCTAACTCACAAAGAAGACAGGAAGTTGACTTCAAAGCTGCACTTTCTTATTACAATTTGAGTCCGCGTTATAATATAGATCAGACGCAAACACACAGGGCTATTGAGCAGTTCAGGCTTTTTCTGGCTCGATATCCAAACTCCGAACGGATTTCGGAGGTAAGTGATAAAATCGATGAGCTTCGAAACAAGCTTGCACGTAAGAATTTTGAAGCTGCTGAATTTTATATGAGAACCAACAGGTATAATGCTGCTGCAATCTACTATGATATTGTGATCGACAGGTATCCTGAATCAGATTTTGCAGAACAGGCTTTAGTAAGACAAATCGATGCATATATCCAATATGCAAGCAATAGTGTCACAGCCCGTCAGGAGGAAAGATATCAAAAAGCAGTTGAAAGCTATGAAAAATATCTTGAACTATTCCCAAGAGGTGAAAACCGATCAAGAGCTGAAGATCTTTACGACAGAGCTGTTGAGGCATTGGCCCGGTTCAGCACAGAAGCCGATGAAGAAACCGTTACTGCAAGCAGCTAAATGAATTTTGACCAATTCTATGGCTGATAGAATCGGAATTTTCGGGGGGGTATTCGATCCGGTGCATCTTGGACACCTCTCGATTTCCCGATCTTTTCTTGAAAGCAAGATTATCAATCAACTGCTGATATTGCCTTCACCATCCCCTCCGCACAAACAGGGCAAATCGATACTATCCCTTAAGCACAGATTACAAATGCTTGAACTTGCATATCAGGGATGGGATAATATTGATATTAGTGATTTGGAAACCCGGCTGCCTGCACCATCCTATACTTTACAGACGGTCAAACATCTGCAGAAATCCAACCCTGACAACCTTTACTTTCTCTGCATCGGGGGAGACTCATTAAAAAATTTCAAAAGCTGGTATGAATACAGACAAATTCTTAACAGGGTTACTTTGCTGGTAGCTGAACGTCCTGAAATATCACTGGATGATGTTTCAGAAGAGTTACTTGAAAAAAGTATCTTTGTTGATCATCAACCGGTTAAAATTTCATCAACTGCAATCCGAAAACAAGCTGATTATGGATTGAAAATAAGTGATGGTCTGCCGGATGAGGTATTAGATTACATACTAAAGCATCACCTATATGATACATAACCATGCTACGACGTGAATTCTTAAAAACATCGGGGCTTTTCGTTACAGCATCACTGATACCTAATTTATTACATTCCCGTAAAGATTTACCGGAAAGGATACTTCCTAAAGCGCTTAAACCTGGCGATACAATTGGTTTCATCGCACCTGCAGGTATTTTATTTGATGAACAGCTTTATGAGAATATGCAGAATGTTATGGAATCCCTGGGTTTTCGGGTTCGATTTGGAAAAAATGTTAGAAAACGGTACGGTTATCTTGCCGGAACTGACAAAGAACGTGCCAGTGATCTGAATGATTTTTTTTCTGATCCGGAAATTAACGGTATTGTAACTGTTCGGGGAGGGTGGGGGTCGAATAGAATTCTAAACCTGGTTGATTTTGATAATATCAGGGAAAATCCGAAGGTTTTCTGTGGCTTCAGTGACATTACGGCTCTTCATTTCTCAATTTATAAAAAAACAGGACTGGTCACATTTCACGGCCCAAACGGTAACTCTGATTGGACTATATTTACAAAAAATCATTTTCACAATACTATTACCGGCAATGTTGTAAAACCATTATTGAAGAATCCGGGAAAAGAAAAGCACAATATATTTACGATAACTCCTGGTGTCGCGACCGGAAAGCTCCTGGGTGGAAACCTGACATTGGTGACCTCACTTATTGGAAGCCAATACCTGCCCGATATGACCGGTGCGATTCTCTTCCTTGAAGATGTCGGAGAAGATATCTACCGCATCGACCGGCTGATGTCGCAGCTTCAGTTAAGTGGTATATTGAAGAAATTGAATGGCTTTATTTTCGGTAAGTGCACAAATTGCAGAGAGAGTCAGCCCGTATCACTTTCTTTAGAAAATATTTTTGATCATTATCTCAAACCGCTCGGAATACCTGCATTTAGCGGATCCATGATCAGTCACGAACCAAATAATTTTACCATCCCAATCGGAATTAAAGCAAAAATCGATTCTTCAGAAGGCACGATCCAATTGCTTGAAAAATCTGTCAGCTAACCCATTACATATATTTTACATACCGGTTGATTTTTCATAGATTCAGCCATGAAAAAGTTTGTCTTAAAAAGAGAACCCGGGACGACAAAGGAACCAGACTACCAGATTGATTATGAAAATCTGTTAAACGATGCACAGTTATCAGCTGTATATCATGATCATGGGCCGGCTTTAGTAATTGCCGGGGCCGGTACGGGTAAAACACGAACACTGGTTTACAGAGTGGCCAGGCTTGTCGAATCAGGAATCGACCCGTCTGAAATCCTGCTGCTTACGTTTACAAGAAAAGCCTCCAATGAGATGATCAATCGTGCAAGCCGTATTCTTGATGACCGATGTTCCAGGGTAAAAGGAGGAACATTTCACTTCTACTGTAATCAAATATTGCATCGATATGCCGGCCGAATTGGATATCCGGAAAACTTCACTATAATTGATGCCTCCGATTCAATGGATACAATTCAGCTCTTACGGGCACAAATGAAACTGAATAAGAGTGATTCACGGTTTCCGAAAAAATCAACTTTGTATAACATTTTTAGCAGCAGTATAAATAAACAGCAATCACTGGCAGAAACTCTTGAAAGTCAATATCCTCATTTTTTATATCATCTTGAGAGTATTTCAGAGCTATTTACAGAGTTCCGGAATTATAAAGAAAAAAATGGAGTGATGGACTTTGACGACTTGCTTGTCAGAACATGCCAGCTTCTGAATGATTTTGATGATATACGCTTAACCGTAGCCGGTAAACACCGGCATGTGCTGGTTGATGAATACCAGGATACCAATGCTCTGCAGTCAGATTTGACACAGCTTTTCAGCTCTGTACATAAAAATATCATGGCTGTTGGCGATGACGCTCAAAGCATCTATTCATTCAGGGGGGCTGACCACAGGAATATTATGGCTTTTCCGGAGATTTTTGATGATGTTAAAATCATTAAACTTGAAGAAAATTATCGGTCAACACAACGAATACTTGACATATCCAATGCTGTATTGACACAGGCCAGGGAAAAATTTGATAAATCACTCTATACAAAAAATGAAAAGGGAGAATTACCCGGACTTGTGAAAGCTGCAAATCATAATGACCAAAGCCGATTTCTGGCACAAATGATACTACAGCTTCGTGAACAGGGGTACGAACTGAATGATATCGCAGTATTATTCAGAAATGGAAGAGATTCATTCGACCTGGAAGTCGAATTGAACAAAAAAAACATACCTTATGTAAAGTTTGGCGGTCAGAAATTTACGGAAGCTGCCCATGTTAAGGATGTACTTGCCCATATAAAAGTTTATATAAATCCACTTGATACAATATCCTGGAACAGGGTTTTGATGTTAATTGATGGTATCGGCCCGAAAACAGCACAAGATTTATTTCAATGGATACGCAACAGTGATACACCATTTCAAATCAATCAGGCTGGTACGATCAGTGAACGCTACGCCATACAGCTTAAAGGATTGGCAGATTTATTTAATGATATGAATTCCAAACGTGAGTCAGTACCCGAAGTACTTGAAACAGTTGTCCGGTATTATGAATCATTCTGTAAAAAACGATTTGACGATCATCCAAAGCGCCTGAAAGACCTTGAAACCTTTATTGATATTTCCGGATCATACCGATCACTTGAACAACTTCTCGAGGATATTACCCTGGATCCGATAGAAGCTACAGCTTATGATACTGAGGCATCACAAAAAGATGAAGCACCGCTTGTGCTGAGTACGATACATTCTGCAAAAGGCCTCGAGTGGCGCATTGTATTTATTATTCAGTGTCTTGATGGAATCATCCCTTCCGGATATGCAATCGATGATACTGAGCAGATTGATGAAGAACTTCGGTTGTTATACGTTGCATGTACTCGCGCAAAAGAACAACTCTATTTTACTTATCCGGCACTTTATCAGGGAGGATATGGTGACTATTTCACCAACCCTTCCAGATTTCTTGAAGAATTACCAAAAGATTTATTTGAGCCATGGTTATTGATAGAAGAGAACGAGGAGGATACTCATAAACGGATAGAAAGCAGTTAAATAAACCGGTTATGTTCAGACTTTTCTCAGATCTTTTTTTTGTATGATCATATCCCAAATCATCCAGAAAAAAGGGTAAATTGGCAATAACACTGCAATAATCAGCCTGATAGTCTTCTTTTTGTTACTTTCCTGCTTCATCGAGATTCCTGCAAGGCCGGCCATCCAAAAAATGAAGCAAATAAATAATAAAAAAGCGAGTACCAGTGCTCCTGTAAAACCAAAACTGTTATAAAAGGTTTCTAACATGATGTCTCTTAAATTGCGTAACTTCAGAGTACTGGAATATAAGCATTAGAACGAAACTTCATGAACCCAATCGTTTCAATTGTCGGAAGACCCAATGTTGGCAAATCAACGCTTTTTAACCGTTTGATTGGCCATAGGGAAGCTATCGTACACGATGAGCTCGGTGTTACCCGGGATCGGCACTACGGAGAAACCTTTTGGAATGGAGTGAATTTCACTCTAATTGATACAGGCGGTTATCTTCCTGAGGATTCCAATGTGATAGCCAGAGGAATAAGGGAGCAGGTTCAGATTGCAATTGAAGAATCGGATGTTATTCTATTTATCGTTGACGTTGAAACAGGTATAAATCCACTCGATCACACCGTGGCAGAATTATTGAGGAAACAGGAAAAACCTGTCATTCTCGTAGTCAACAAAGCGGATAATGAACAGCGAACATATAACGCGTCAGAATTCTATGCTCTCGGTATCGAGGATCTGTTCCCGGTCTCATCCATAAGTGGCAGCGGTACCGGAGACCTGCTTGATTTTGT
>SLKH01000026.1 GCA_007134665.1 Balneolaceae bacterium | reverse complement strand
AGTGAAGAGCTTAGTGAATATTTAAAGAACCTGGGAATCAGTGCGGCTTATATGCATAGTGAGCTGGATGCCTTGCAAAGAATCGAAGTTCTGTACAAGTTTCGCCGTGGTGATTTTAATGTGTTGGTGGGGATAAACCTGCTCAGGGAAGGTATTGATATACCGGAATTGAGCCTTGTGGCAATACTTGATGCCGACAAGGAAGGTTTCTTAAGGTCTGAGACATCGCTTTTTCAGATCGTCGGCCGGGCTGCCAGGAATGTGGAAGGGAAAGCGATCTTGTATGCAAATAAGATGACAAAGAGTATTCAAAAAGTTCTACATGAGACGAATCGGCGGCGAGAACTACAGCGTGCATATAATGAAAAGAATGGTATTGAACCTGCAACCGTTAAAAAAGAGTTAAAGCCATTGGTTGATCCGTCTCTGATCTCAACACGGGGATTTGACCTTGAAGGAGAAACGGATCAGGATGATTATCTTGAAGTTGTAAAAGTGGCGGAAGAAGGAGTTGTATACCAGGCAAATCCGGCCATGAAAGAAGTAACATTTGAAAGCAAGGAAAAATTTATCGAATATCTGCGAGATTCTATGTTGCAAGCTGCCAGGAATATGGAGTTTGAAGAAGCAGCACGGATTCGTGATCAAATAGCAAAATTAGAAGAGGAACTCTGAGGAACCATAATAACAATGGGAACACTTAAATTTATTAAAAACTTTATTAAAGACCGTGATGTCGCATCAATTACACCAACATCGAACAGGTGTGTGGTTAAGGTGTGCAATCACATAGATTTTACAAAAGATATTATCATTGTTGAGTATGGCCCTGGTGATGGTGTTTTCTCAAGATATTTGTTGAATAAAATGACTCCAGGTTCCCGGCTGATCATGATTGAAGCGAACGAAGATTTTGTAAGGCACCTGAAAGAAACTATCAATGATTCCCGGGCTATGGTCCACAATGTTCTTGCAGGGGATGTACTGGATGTTCTTGCCCCTGAGGATATCGGCAATGTAGATTATGTATTATCGGGGATACCTTTTTCCTTTTTAAAACCTGTCAGGAAAATGAAAGTACTTGAATCAACCAAAACACTGCTCAAAACTGGTGGAAAGTTCCTTGCATATCAAACAAGTGGCCATCTTAAAAAACCGCTGATGAGAGTTTTTGGAAACCTTGAAACTGAAAGAGAGATTTTGAATATACCGCCTTACCTGATCTATGAGGTTGAGAAGAACGGAGCCTGAGTTAATAAATTTTGATTAAATCATATATTTAAATTTTCATTTTATTGAATTTTGTAAAATGTTTTTAACATAAAGGTTTTAGTGAAAATATATGTACTAATTTAAATTTTAAGGAACATAAAGGATTGTGTGCCGGTTATAATTAATAGTTAAATCATAAATAAATAACGGAGTACACAAATGAAGGTTTTGAATAATATCCTGCTCGCTGGTATTTTTGTAATTGCATCAACATTCTCTTTGGGTGTCCTCAATGCAGATGCCCAGGACATGGCTGGTAATGATGTTGTCACAGTTGTGAATGCAAGTGATGACCATACAGTTTTCGCTGAGTTGATAGAAGAGGCGCAATTGGGTGAAACACTCAGATCACAGGGGCCATTCACTGTATTGGCACCAAATGATGATGCATTCGGAGAAATGGGTGAGCAGCTTGAAGACCTGAGACAAAACCCTCAACAGCTACAGAATGTACTGATCAATCATCTGTTCCAGGGAGAGGCTTCTTCTGATGAAGTAGAGACCAATTTTGGAATTGAAGTTGAAGATGGTGACATCGGTGCTGACAATGGTGTTGTTCACAGTATTGATCAGGTACTTATCGATTAATAAAGATAAATAAAACATATCGCCGTTTTTTGAGCAGCGATAGATGCCCTCCTGTAATCCAGGGGGGTATTTTTATGAATGAACAAAATTAACTAAATAACTATTTTAGCGGCAATTGTTTTAATATCGGCTGATATGGGTTTATTTTAAACATTATGGTTGATCCTTCAGGGAAAATCATTCCTCCGGAACACCTGCTTTCCGGTTATGCCAGGGGTATTTTCCCTATGAGTGAATCCAGAAAAGACACCGGTTTTCACTGGTACACTGCTGCCAGAAGAGGCATCATTCCAATCGATGAGTTCAGGGTATCCGGAAATGTGAAACGAATAATCAGGCAGGAGAGATATCGGCCGGAAATTAATAAACGGTTTCGGAATGTGATGATTAAGTGCGCCAGCAGAAACACAACCTGGATTTCGGATTTGATTATAGACTCGTATGAACTGCTTCATGAAATGGGTTATGCACATTCGGTAGAAATGATAAACAGGGATGGCGGCCTGGCCGGCGGTTTGTATGGAGTTGCGATTGGCAGTGCTTTTTTTGGGGAATCGATGTTCAAAAAAGAGAAAGAAGCCGATAAAGTTGCATTATGGCATTGCCACCGGATTCTGCAAAATAATGGATTTGAACTCTGGGATACTCAATATTATACTGAACACCTTTCCCAATTCGGGTGTATTGAAATTTCTAATAATGAGTATATGGAGCGACTTCAGAAAGCACTCAGGAAAGAGGCCGTTTTTGAGCTCTAAACTTGTTTGATGCACTGCGAATTTTTAATCAGCCTTGCTCACAACCTATTTTCTTGGTGAGAAGCTCAGGTTTAATCCCTTGCCATCAACATTTTAATGAACTCTTCACGAATTTCAGGGCTTGAGTCCCTGAAGTAGTGAAATGTTACATGTTCCTTGGGCTGGTCCATATCAACCCTGATACCCCACAGTGGTGTCATAGATACAGGGAGCATGGAGTACCTGGCGTCTCCGAGTACATCGGATTTGTGGGGATGCTGAATGAGATATCCCTCCGATAACCGGTCAAACCGCATGATATCATAATATTGTATACTCGCCATGTAATCGTCATATTTCTCTTCCGGGAAAACCCTTTCAGCAGACTCGCCCGGATAGATTTTCGGCCCTTCGAAAAACCGTAAACGTATGCCATCCGTATAGAAGGTATCAGCATGCTCATAAGTATTGCGCCATAGCAACAGGTTGCCAATAGTTGGTTTTACATCCATCTTTTCAACCTGATGGCCACGTACCTGTGTGATTTCAAGTGCTGCTGCAGTTGCCCGTTCCCGTTGAATCAATCCGAAAGTGAGATAAATGACAATCCACATCCATGAAATCCAGATATATGGCTTGTGGCGAAAGTAAAGAGCCCCAAATAGGATTAATGCAATTAAAACTGTAAAAATTGGATCAACAACAGATATCATATTCCAGGCAAAACGGGTATCCGTAAATGGCCACAAAAGCATGGTACCATAACTGGTAAAAGTATCCAGAATACCGGCAGTAGCATAGGAGATAAGACTGAAGAGGTATAGTTTACCAAAAGAAAAATACCGGCGCATGATCCACCAGAGTAAACCTGATGCGATCAAAGCACCCACTGGAATAAAAATTAATGAGTGAGTAAAATGCCGGTGTATCTCAATGTTGAATAATGGGTCAGATGGCAGGTGTATAAAATAGTCCAGATCAGCCAGCATTGCCGAAATAAAACCGGTAAATGCTGCCGGACGCATGTTTTTTTTATCTGCAAGGGATTGAGCCGCCGCTGATCCAACGAGGCCATGAGTTATTGGATCCATAACAGGCAAATTACCAATTCTGTCGAACTAATGTCCAATCAGATAAAGAATTCAAAGCTTAAAACCTTGCTTCCCGGATACGTTCCAGTGCCTGCTCCCTGGTAATTGTTCCCCGTTCAAATTGATCACTCACGCTTTTGGGGATTGACAGATTTATTTTATGCGGCAAATCCATGTTACCGATTTCCGGTATATGAATTGAAATCAAAATGGATTGATTTGAATGGAGAGAAAGAGTCCGCCCGTAATCGATCATCAGCTCTTTAATCATCTGGATGTTGCGCTCCAGTGACTCAAGGACGGCGTTGGGATCCTGGGAAAGCTCGCGCTGACGCTCAATCTCCAGCCTGTAATTTCTTTGTTGATCTAATGCCCGTTCCATTGCACTATTCCGTTTTTCCATGATTTCAGGCATTTGTTCTTGTAACCGGCTTCTGGCTTCTTCAATTTTTTCCCTTGCAGTTTCAAGTTCATTGCGAAGATTTTCCCTTTCTTCTTCTGAAAAAAGATCAGAATTAAATTGAAAACTCAGGCTATCCAAATCAATATGGAATTCATTTTGATCAAGGCTGAAAAAGTTCATTGAATCAGACAGATCAATGTCAAAAGGACGGATAGAAATATTGTCAATGACATTGCCGATGTAAAAAGCCGGAGATCTTGAAAAGTCTATCCGGTAAATGACACCAAAATCACCCAGGTACAGATAGGCAGGTTTCCTGTTCAGCCTGAATAATTCATTTTGTGCCTGTCTCAGTTCCGTTTCAAGAATATTTCCAAAGATAGTCAGGTCCGTCCGGCTATGATCTTCCGGTGAGATAGTTTCTGTTACAATTCGTGATTCAAATTCACTGGATTCAATATTTCCGGAGCGAAGTGCATCGAGGTCAGACTTTGAAACGGACATCGCGATTACAGGGATCACACTGTCCGGATCATCCTCAGTATGAGCCTGGCTCCGCCGGCTTTGCAGGTGATTTACCTCAATTCTGCCGGTCCTGAACCTGATTTGACTATCGTTATATAACTCAGATCCATACACGACTGTAATTCTGTGATCACGACTTAATTGACCGACAGACGGGGCATAATTCGTCAAAAATTCAGTAATCCGGGCTTTGACAGATTCATCACTAATTTTACTGTCACTGCCGTCAAGCTTGTTTGCAAAAGCCAATGCACTGTTTGCCGGCACATCTGTAACTGTCCAGTTAATAAATCTATACCTGGATTTGATCACATCCGGTATGGAAAAGATGATACCATATCCATCTATGTAATCCCCTTTTATATGATCAGATGCAGCAGTTCCGCCTCCTATTGAAAAGCCCGGAATGTTAATTGAAAAATGTTGTTGATTATCCACACGGAAAAGTTCTCCAAGGCTTTGTTCCATAATTCTGATATCTCTGTTCATTCGCTCTGTGTCGATTTCTTGTGCTCTTATTTGGTCAAATACCGGAATTACCAGTAGGAGTGCTAAAAGTATAATTGCAAATTGTTTCATGGTTGTATATACAATATGATTAAAATTACTGTTGAATATTTTGCAAGAGTTCACTCAGAGTTTCGTTTGTCTGAATGTACCGAGTCTTCCAGCGGAATATTTTGAATCATACTCCTGGTTTCACGCAGTTCATTTAACTCTTCAAGCAAATGCGGATGGTTATCAAGAAAAGTTTCCATTTCAATATGTTGCTCATTATCCAGTTCTCCATAGAGATAATCCATAAATAGTGAGCGTGCTTTTTGCATCAATGAACCGAGCTCACTTTTTTCAAGAGTGACATCCGGAGTTAAAGTTGTTGCCAATTCAGAACTTTCAATCCAGGTTTCAAGCGGACTTGTTTTTCTTCTGTCATTAATCCTGGCCTGGTCGATACAAATATGCGTTGCAATCCGGTAGATCCAGGATGAAAATTTTTCAGCATCGTTCAATAAATCGAGCTTTTGATAAGCCTTGATAAATGTTTTCTGAGTGATATCATCAGCTTCTGTCGGATTCCCATAATACCTGTATGCAAAACGGTAAATGGGTTTATGCCAGCGATTCACCAGTAAATTAAATGCATCACTGTTTCCATTCCGAAACTGTTCTATTAAAGTTGCATCATTCATAGAATTCAGGTCATCAGGCACAATCAAAAAGGATTACAATTCAAAAAAGTTGGTCAACTCTAATACTGTTTGGCCAATATTATCCCGGCGCTTTAACAATATTGAGTAAATCTGTTTTGATATATGACGTGATATGTCTGCGAATAGTTGTAGATGTGTATCAAAAATTTTTGATCCTGGAAAAGCCATAGGCCTTCGTAGTGGGAAAAAGATTGGGACTGAACACATAACGTGTTAATAGTCTACAAGTGACAGATATGGAAAAGTATCCAACCCTTCACTTGACACCCCTCCCGGCTAAAGCCGTACTCCCCTCAAGTGGAGAGTATTCGCGTCACCTCCTCAATGCCACTGGGAATCAGGAAGTTAACTTCAATGTCACCTATATGAACCTTCGCGCCACAGTGCCTTTTATGCCCCGAAGTTATTCGGTTCCGGGTTCATAAAAGGGAACTGCAGCTGCTCTCCGGCCGGAGATTCGGTTAAATTGAGGGCGGACAAAGTAATTCCCAGCAAGCGTACTTCCCTGGAACCTGCTTCGGTTTCATCCAAAAGTTTGATGACAGTATCTGCGATTTCAACCGGGTCATTAATGAAATGCTGAAGGGTGATGCTTCTTGTGACGGTTTCAAAATCTTTATATCGTACTTTTAACGTTATCGTCTTCCCTGCAGCATTTAACGACTTCATGCTTAGGGCAACCTTTTCAGCCAGCTCTCTTAGAAAATCCTCTATCCAGATTAGATCTGATATATCTTCAGTAAAGGTTCGTTCTTTTCCTATTGATTTACGAATGCGATGAGATTTAACTTCCCTTGAATCAAGCCCTCTGACGATTCTGTAATAATGATGTCCTGATTTGCCGAACTGTTTGACAAGGTCGATTTCATCCCATTCTTTTAAATCCTTTCCATTGTATATACCTAGAGATTGCATTCTGTTTCTGGTTGCTTTGCCAACCCCGTAAAAGTCACCAATATCCAGTTTTTCAAGGAATTCAGTGGCTTCGTCAGGAGTGATTAAAAACAGGCCATCCGGTTTATCCATATCAGAGGCAATTTTTGCCAGAAACTTATTGTAAGAGATACCTGCTGAAGCTGTTAATCCGGTTTCCTGCCTGATTCTTTTTTTTAATTCACGGGCAATTAATGTTGCTGAAGGATTATCTTTGTGATTTTGGGTTACATCAAGATACGCTTCGTCAAGTGAAAGTGGTTCGACAAGTGAGGTGTATTCCATGAATATCTCTCTTATTTGCCTGGAAACATCCTTGTACACATCAAATCTTGGTTTGAGAAAAATGGTATCCGGACAAAGTTGAAATGCACGGGCAGCAGGCATGGCAGAATGAATGCCAAACTTTCGGGCCTCATAACTTGCAGCAGCAACTACTCCTCTTCCCTGTGGAGAACCTCCGACAACTACCGGCTTATTTCTGTATTCAGGAGAGTCACGCTGCTCAACAGAAGCAAAAAAAGCATCCATATCGATATGGATGATTTTACGAAATGAATGAATTTTGATATCTGACATTCAAAAATTCCTGGTTTAAAAGAGCATTCAATGCCAAATTTCTTTAACTTTAAGGCCAAAATGAAACTGACAGTTGAGAAATTTTTTTATAAATGGAAGAATTAAACGGT
>SLKH01000316.1 GCA_007134665.1 Balneolaceae bacterium | reverse complement strand
CGGGATAATTCCATTTTATTTTCACCATCCGTTAAACAACGCATTTGGCCATCCCCTTTATCATTTTCCCACGATTAAAATACCCGGAAAAAGCCACTATATATCACTATACACACCAATTAAAATATGCCGGCAATTTCACTTGTCCGGCATATCGATTTATTTCAGATGACTTTAATTGTTTTAGGTTTTGCTATCTCTGATTTGGGAACCTCTACGTTCAGCACTCCATTTTTAAAGGAAGCCTTGATTTCATCTTCTTTCACAGCCTCTGGCAGCGTGAATGAACGATAAAAACTTCCCTGAAATCTCTCTTTTCTGATAAAATCCTGACCCTCTTCCGTCTCTTCTTTTTTCCTTTCTCCCGTGATGGTAAGGCGTCCATCCTGATAGTTTACCTTGATGTCATTTTTGTCCATACCCGGCAAATCGATTCGTACCGTGTACTCCTTCTCACTCTCTGAGATATCAGAATCCGGCGACCATGCCTCGAGCATCCTTCCCCCATTTCCTTTCAGCCAGGAAAATGGTACCATATCATCGAACATTTGATCCATCTCCCTTCTTAATTGGTCAATGGCACTTACTTCTTTGTTTCTTTTTGCAACTTTCATGACAACTACCTCTGTTCTTGTTCTGTTTATTGTGCATATTAGTATTTCTTGCACATAGGTAATAAATCAAGAATCCGGCTATCCGAATGCAGTATCTGCCACTAATTGCTTGTAATAGAAGTGATACATCATCTATAAGGGATTTCCCTACAAACTACATGGAACGCTCATTTTCAACCCATTTTACGGCGTGATACATCATTTCAGTTGAATTCTTATAAGCGAGTTTTTCCTTGATCCTCCACCGGTAGGTTTCAACGGTTTTTGCTGCAAGGTGCAGTTGTCCCGCAATCTCATTGCTGCTCTTTCCCTGGCCGATCAATTCAAAGACTTCGAGCTCCCGGTCACTTAATACCTCAACTGGTGATTGCGGTTTATCCTTTTTCCCCTGCATGGCATTCATCAGCAGTTTCTCGTTGATTTCTTCACTCACATAGATGCTCCCCGACAATACTTTTTTTACAGCTTTCAACAATATTTCACTCGGTTCAAACTTCATGACATATCCTTTTGCCCCTGCCCGTAAAGCCCGTTCGGCATACAGAGATTCCTCATGCCTCGAAACTACCAGAATTTTCTGATCCGGATTCTGAAAGATCACATTTTTTACAAGCTCAATTCCATTCATCCCCGGAAGGGAAATATCAACAATCATCAGGTCCAGCTCATAGTCTCCCAAAATTTTTAATACCTCTTCTGCTCGTTCAAGCTGCACTATAACTTCGTATCCCGGTTCCGATTCGAGTGTGCTGGCAAGTCCTTTTCGCATCATCGGATGGTCATCCACGATCAGTATTTGTTTTTTAAACGAGTTACTCATGATTACAAATTTAAATTATACCATTAATAATTTATTGCTCTTTCCTGAATTCCATTTTTTACTTTATAGTTTCCCCGGCTCTATTGGTATGATACAGCGGACACTCGTCAATTCCTCCTCTGTTCGACCGATTTCAAGAATCCCTCCCAGAATACCTGCCCGGTATTTCATGATCTGGATACCGGTCCCCTGTCCGGATACATCGAGAGTATCAAACCCAATTCCATCATCCTCAATCAACAAAGACAGATGAGTACCCGAATTCGCAAGACGGATATTTATATTCTTTGCACGCCCATGTTTCACCGCATTATTGACTGATTCCTGAGCAATACGAAAAAGGTTCATTGACAGGGTGTGATTGTCAATATCAACATCCCCACTTTCAACATAGGTGCATTCCACACCAAACATTTTTTCAGCACGCTTACACAAATTTTCAAGTGCAACCCGTAAACCGTTTTTTTCAAGTTCAACCTGAACCATACCCTGCGTCAGGCTTCGGGTGTATTCATCAGCTTCCCTGGCCATTTCGCTGATCTCCTGAACTTCATCACTCCCCGGAATTTCATTTGCTTTCAATTTGCGGGCAAGATTTTCCGATACCAGGCGAATCCCGGTAAGCATCTGGCCGAGGCCGTCATGCAGATCCTGCCCGATTCTTCTTCGCTCCTCGTCACTGGTTTCGAGAATGCGCTGTTCAAGTTTTCTCCGATCAGTTAAATCCGTTATGATCGCAGAAAAAATCCTGTGATCTTTCAATTTAATTTCACTAATTGAAAGGTGTATCGGAAACAATGTACCGTCTTTTCTAAGCCCATGCTCTTCCCGGTCTTTTCCTATGATTTTCCGTTCTCCTGTATTAAGGTAATTTTTTATATAACGATCATGTTTTTCACTGTGATGATGAGGCATCAGGATTTTTACATTTTCTCCAATTACTTCGTGTTTCTTATAACCGAATATGCGTTCAGCGGATCTGTTAAAGCTCAGGATAACACCTTTCTCATCCGTTGTGATGATTGCTCCCTGGGAAGACTCCAGAATAGCCCGCAGCCTCGCTTCATTATCCTCCAGGCGTGCATGTATTTCAAGGAGGTTCTCGTGCTGAATTTTTAACTGCTGCGTTTGTTCGATCGATTCGTAGAGCAATGAATTGATTTGTTGCCTGTTTTTTTCAAGGTTTCCAGCCATTTTTTTGAGTGCGTTACCAAACTCATCATCGGGTTCAAGTTCTTTTGAGGTTAAACTGTAATCACCATCCGCAATTGCAGTTGCATTGTGAATGTATTTTCTTAAGTATCGAATACTCTGGTTAGCACTCATCGCAAGTTGACCGATCTCATCATTCCTCTTGATGATCAAAGGATCCTCGAGCTTTCCCTTGCTGATACCGGAAAACGTATTTGCAAGATATTTAATCGGTTCAGATATCGTCCGGGAGAAAAAAGATGCAAGAATGATTGTAAACAGTAACACTCCGCTACTTAAAAGTATAATCCGGTTTCTGAGCAGGTAAATGGGGGCATAAATTTCAGCCGTATCGATTTTACCAACAATCCCCCAATCAAGATGAGGTACATTTTTCCAGATAGCCAGTACTTCAACCCCCCGATAATCTTTGATGATACCTGATCCTTCCTGTCCTGCAACAGCAAATTGTATGGGAAGTTGTAAATCACCATCTAAATTGACTTCCGGGATCCCGGAAGAATTTCGCAGGCCGGATAAAAATTTCAGCCTGTTCCCACTCCGGTCATCCACACTTCCGATCAGCAACTCACCTGTATCACCCAAACCGAATTCACTTAACGAAATCTCGTTCAGAACTGCATCATTGATTTTAAAAATCACTACCCCTGCAAACCGGTTATCTACAAAATTCCTTATTTCATGCAGAATCATTACATAATCTCTTTCGAGAAGCGGGTCATGATAATGCCCGGAATGATAACCACTGCCTGAATTAATCCTGTCCAGGAAATAACCGGGCATCTGTCTACCAATTAAGGAAGTATCGGAATTCGCGATGATTAAACCATTCGCATCCCAAACTCCAATTACTTCGATTGCTGTCTGCCAGTCAGGTTGATCGGACGTCAAGGTAAGATGAACGGATTCTACAAATTGCTGAATT
This sequence comes from Balneolaceae bacterium, assembly GCA_007134665.1. Taxonomy (GTDB): domain Bacteria; phylum Bacteroidota; class Rhodothermia; order Balneolales; family Balneolaceae; genus SKRC01. Next base: position 3,969 of record SLKH01000316.1, on the reverse strand, counting down.
TCATTTTTCAGCTCCGGTGGATTATTTCCATCTGCATTTAATTGACGAAGTAAATATATGCCCGACATTTGCCGGGATTGTTCAAAACGGCGCTGATTGAGATGGTTGATATGCGAAATACGTGACTGGACAATCGCATCCAGGGATTCATACTGTATTTGGAAAAGAGTATCTTTTGCATTGTAGTAGCTCATTGTCCCGATAATCGAAAGCGGGATAATCGCCAGGAGCACAAAAAACAGTATGAGCTGTAACCTGATGTTCATTTATCCATTGTCATAAATTATTATTCGGCCTGGTATGCATATTCGGCAACAACATCAGCAGGCTCATCTGAAATGTCGGGAAGCATCAACAGATGTATTAGTAGTGCGGTTCTCTGAAGTGTTTCCCTGAGAAATATTTTTTCAGTCGGGCTGTGTGCCCCGTCACCCACTGCCCCCAACCCATCAAGTGTGGCTGTATGTAAACTGGTGTAACTCCCATCCGAACCACCTCCTGAAATGCCCTGCTTCAATTCCATATTCATCAGTGATGCAAAAGATTCAGCTGCGATCCAGAGTGTCCGGTTTCGCTTGTTCTGAACCAGCGGCGGCCGTTCAAACCCTCCGTCAACTTCAAGGGTAACACCCGGTGTTGTCGCTTTTAAGGAATGAATTTTTTCATTGACTCTCTCCGCATCCGCTTTTGTCATCACTCTGACATCTACCGAGGCACTACTCTCCGGTGCGATTACATTTGTACTGATTCCGCCATCAATTTTACCCACGTTTACTGTAATACCATGTTCGGGATCATTCAGTTCATGAAGTTTTTGAATGAGATACGACAGTTCTAAAATGGCACTCTTCCCTTTTTCAGGTTCAATGCCTGCATGTGATGAAACCCCTTTTATTTTAATATCGTAATGGCCAACACCTTTTCTTCTGGTCTTCAGTTTTCCGTCAGGATCCAGGGAAGGCTCAAGTACAAAAACCCGTTTCACCACTTTGGCAAGCCTAAGGATATCCCTTTTCGATTCCCGGCTTCCTGTTTCCTCATCTGAATTGAGATAAATAACCGGCTGCAGTTTTGGCACTAACTTCTTTTTCTTCATGATTTTCAACGCTGTGATCATCATGGCCACCCCTGCCTTCATATCATAAATACCCGGCCCGGTTAATATATTAACATCTTCCTGGCCTTTACTGAAAGGCATTTTTTCAAGTGTTCTTAATGGCCAGACCGTATCCACATGGCCAAGCATTAATTGATATCCATCCGATTTGATATCTCCGTTTCTGGCCAGTAACTGTCCACCACTTTTCACTCCGGGATAAAGTGCCGAACGATACCCGATACGATTCAATTCCTTTTCGAGAATTGAGAACAATTTTCGATGCCTTTTGGGATCGGCAGGAGGCGTTTCCGTTTCGACCAGCCGTTTTAACAATTTCAAAAAATTGTTTTTCTCCTTCTGGCAAATTGTGAGAAGATCTGGTAATGCTTCAGAAACCGGCATGATTTACTTTTTAAAATTGGTTGGAAATGGAAAAGCCTGGGTTTCATCAATCACTGCGAAACGGCCAGGCGATACATAAACCAGTTGGGGATGTTCATAAATCGATTCATTGTCATCATGTGACGGAGTCCGGATCACATCACTCCAGGCACGTGCAGCAACAATTTCGCCCAATACAAGGCTGTTTTCACCAAAACCGTCCACAAATTTCATTAATTTACACTCCAGGTAAACATAGCCTTTCTTGATAAAATACCCGTCAACAACTGATGCTGAAAACTGTTCAATCGAATTCAGTTCCGGTTTGGTATTATCATCACACCGGGGTGAAGCGGTGATGCTCGTTAGTACCACCTGGTCCGGCCGCGGATAGGTTACGGTAAACTCACCTGTTCGTTTGATATTTTGATATGTAGCATGATTTGGTGTACAAACAAAACCGAAGTAATTCTCCCATCCAAGAGGAAATACCATATGTTTGGGGGCAAAGTTTGCTGAATCGTCTTCCTCCACCGTACCGATGATAACAAGAGGGTGCACGGTAAAAACCTGCTCCCAAACCGGGTATTCAAGATTTAACATGGTTAGAATTGGTTCCTGGTCGTTCATCATGTTCTGCTTTAATGGCTAAGGTTCTACAATTTCTTTCAAATTCCATACTTCATGTAATCCGAGGATATGCAAACACTCGAAAAATATTTTCGGCGGATTTTTCAACCGTACTTTTTTATGATTTTGCATCAGGTTATTCAAAAATACAATTGCGTTGCTGTTTACAAATCGTGAATGTGATAAATCAACATAGAGTTCATCCTTGTCGCTCAGTAATTCACTGATTCTGCGAACCGCGTTGAGATTAAAATCTCCGTCGAGTTTTACGTTAAGTTGACGTTTGTTCCGCGTGTAAAGCATGGTATTCTTTCTTTATCAATTCTTTCAAATCACCGGATACCTCCGATAGGGTTTCAATATGGTCAAATTTTATAGACACTTTGATATTTTGCATCCGGAGATGATCAATTTCCCTGTGAAAAAAGGGCATCAGGCCGGCAAGAATGAACCCCTCTCCCTTGAGCCACTCCACTGCAGAGCCAATCCAGGGTGAAGTCAGGGGAAGGTCGATATAAACCGAAGAGAGTTTTAAGTCCTCAATACTTTTAAAAACCCTTAGCATGGAATTCTCAAACGTTCTGCCAAAGCGCCTAACCGTAATCAGTGCTGAGTTGGACTGATAATAAATATTCAGGTACAGCTCGGTATCTGTATCCTCTCTCGGTTTTTCCTTCGTAAGGCTTATCAACTCTGGGTATGTTTCAAATTGACTATAAATTTTACTCAAAATAGCTTGATATCTTGATGGTAAAAACACAGGCACATTCCAGATTCGGGTAAGAGGCAAAAAATCGAGAACCACACTGATCGATTGCGGATAATTTTCACTTAATCCCTTATAGACTGATTTCGGAGATTTGGCAATGATTAATGCTGTACTACTATATCCGAATGCCGCATTCACCTTCTGGCTGATTGTATGAACCGTTAACGCCATCCCGTACAAGCCAAGCAAACCGCGCTGCCTGCTCATATCGATCAGTTTATTGAGCATCATTTTCATCAGGCCCTTCTTGCGATCACGCGGAGATACGACCGCTTCACCAATTTCCCCGATCATGGAATCACTGTTGCGGATGACTGCAAAATAACCGGCCGGCCTATTCTTCGATGCCCTGGCAATGACACCGAACTTATATTCATTTCTGATAGCCAGTTCAATACGCTTTGGAAAATAGAGATCTTCTTTAGTGTAGGTGTAATCGTAGGATTGATAGATCAGTTTCGATATATCTTCCGCATCATCTCCGGTAACAGTGGTAAAGGTATATTGTTCATCCGGTATGATTTCTTCCGAAGATTCCATCTGTTCAGCCCGGAGAATTTCTTTGATATGTGAAGAATCAAGATAATGTACCAGTCTGAATTCTTTGCCATCTCTTCCCCGGTTCAGAAACAGGAATTGATCAGTCATTTTTCGGGCAATCTCATGGCCGGCTCCTTCAAAATTCCCTTCATTTATTGCAATCTCTTTCGAAAATGAATGCCGATCCGGATCAAATGGCTCTCCGAATTCCTGGATGATGATCTCTATTTCAGAAATTGAATACTGAAACCACATTTCGATATACCCGCTTTTCCGGTTATAAGCATGAAGAATAACATCTGTCAGAATCTCATCCACGGCAAGCGACATCCTCGTTGCTTCATCTGAATCCAGGCCGATATTTACACACCACTTATATGTAAAGTCTGTAGATGCCCCGATCATACCCAATCTCGCTTCAAGATAAAGGTGTGCTTCCATGTTTACCTGAGCCAATGAAATTAAAAGTTAATTAAACCCCGATTGCACGCTGAACCCATAATGTAACAAATATGAATGGTTTGATTTGTAGGCATATCTCAACAAGCTG
>SLKH01000249.1 GCA_007134665.1 Balneolaceae bacterium | reverse complement strand
CGATGAGTGCAATGGTAATGGTTGCCGCTGCTGAAGCAGAAGCGGAAATTGAAGAACATACAATTTCCGGTGCAGTAATTGATGCAACAACCGAGGAAGGAATTTCCGGTGCAACAGTTACAATTTCTGAAACAGGAGCGACAGCAACTACTGATGAATACGGATTTTACTCAGTGGAAGGAGTGGAAGCCGGTAGTTATACATTGACAGCTGAAGCGGATGGCTATGAAAGCGCTGAAGCTTCTGCAGATCTGAATGACGGTAATGCAACTGTCGACTTCAGTCTGTCACCAAGCTCATAGCAGTTGTTATAACAGGAAATCAAGAGGGTGTTACTCATCATTAAGATGAGTTTCACCCTTTTTTTTTATCCATTTGCCCATGGATAAATAACTTCGTTGTCAAAACAGGGATTATTCAAAATACTCTAACCAAAATTCCAGGTAACACCCCGCCCGGTTTCAGGATCGGGAAACTCCCAGGTCACTGCACCCTGATCACACGCATACATACAGGTTCCGCATTCAATACAATCTTCTACCTGGAAATGGACATGATTATTTTCGTCCAGAGTATAACAGTTGGCCGGACAGACATAAGTCGTACACTTGTGAGGGCAAACCGTGTTACATATCTCTGTTTCTACACGAATATGTGGTTTTATTTCCGATTTCGCCTGGTTCCTGTAACTGATTAACCCCAGCCGTTCAGGAAGTGTGAGAAGTTTCATGGTATCGATTTAGTTTTTTAGAGTATTGTCCGTTGTGTATTGTCAGTGGTGGATTTGATTCTCAAACTTTATAACGATCTTGCCCCTTTCAATCCCAGTTTGATCAATTCCCAGTAGGATGAGTGTGCTTTGACAGATTCACCCATCATCTCCCGGGATTTTTTAGTGGGCTCATTTTTTATTGTAAAGAAATTTCTTCCGAAATGGTTGATCAGGCTGGGTACTTTCTGGTACATCACAGGGTTATGCAACAGTTGTACGGCGTCCTGAAAATTATTGATATCCTTCATAATATAACTGTTGTTAAGGTTGCCCTGATATTTTTTCATCTGAGTGATACTGAAGTCATTCTTGCTTTTGGCTTCGATAATCGTTTCTGCAGCAAGGATTCCGGATCTCATGGCATAATCCATACCCTGTATCGCCTTTCCGGCATTCATTAATAAATTCGCTGCCTCGCCACATACCAGTAAGCCTCCCTTATAAAGCTTTTCAGGTATTCCCCGTTTATCTCCTGAGGATACCACATGTGCCGAATACTCAACAACTTCACCACCCCTGATGGTATCTTTGATTACCGGGTGTGCTTTAAAATCGTTTAGGATATCATATGGCTTTAACTCTTTATCCCTGAGATCTTTGAGGCCAAGTACAAGTCCGATGGATATCGTGTCCCGGTTGGTATAAAGAAATCCACCGCCTTCTACTCCCCTTGTTGCATAACCTACAAACTCGTTCGACATACCACTCAATCCATTTAATTGAAAACGGTCCTCAAGTACACTTCTTTCATACCGGATTATCTCTTTAACACCCGTCAGTATGTGATCTGCGGGGACATATTTGTCCTGTAACCCTGCCTGACGGGTGAGCAAATTATTTACTCCTTCAGCAATGATAACGTTGTCGGCATAAAATTTTTCATCACCGGTTCGAATCCCGACGGCTTTGTCGCCTTCCATCAGTATCTCTTCTACAAGAATATTAGTTGCAATGAAGGAATCCATGGAATATTCACTTTCAGCTATTGCATCTTCCACTTTATTGGCAAGCCAGCGGTCAAATTTAGATCGCAGTACAATCACACCTGAATATGGCGGTTCATTAAAATGCCGGGATTTAAAATCCAAAGAAAATGCAGATTCTTCATCGATAAATGTCAATCGGCGGTGATTGATGAACCTGTCCCAACCGGCTTCTTCATCTTTCCAGTATTCCGGCACCAATTTTGCGAGATCCTGGCCCCATATTACACCTCCTGAAACGTTTTTTGCACCTGCGAATTCTCCCTTTTCAATGAGTAGGAATTTGATATTGTTCCGGGCAAGTGTCATGGCTGCTGCAAGCCCGGCAACACCGGCACCTACGATGATACAATCGAATTTTTCATCCATAGGGTTATGATTTTTATATTCGTTTGTAGTTAGTAGTATTTTATTTTAACCCAAAATTGTCATTGGAACAATGATCCCAATGTGATCGTCGGGACCCGAAGGGCAAAAAAGGTCTAACGACTTTTTTGGGTTTAAACCTGCTTTTGGCTTCATAATCACAATGCGATCCGAAAAAGTATAGTCTGACTGCTGACAGCCTCTTAGTAATTCATTCTCCTTTAATTTTCTTCAATTCTTCAATAAACGGAGGTAGCACTTTATATAGATCCCCGACTATCCCGTAATCAGCGATGTCGAAGATAGGGGCATCCGGATCCTTGTTGATGGCAACAATGACTTTACTATTCGTAATGCCGGCTACATGTTGAATTGCACCAGAGATCCCGACGGCGATGTATAATTGTGGTGACACAACTTTCCCGGTCTGGCCAATTTGCAGACTGGGGTCATACGCCCCGGATTCGGTTAATGCCCTTGACGCTCCGATACCTGCATTAAGCAATCGGGCCAATTCAGAAATAAGGTTCTGTCCTTCTTCATCTTTAACGCCGCGGCCTGCGGCAACCACTACATCAGCCTCCGATAAGTCAACACGATCGCCGGATGCTGTGATAATCTCTTTGAGTATCGATTTAGTTTCATCTTCCCCGACATCGACTTCTACAGATTCAACTTCTGGTTCCGATGGTAAATTGATCAAATCGTAGGATCCCGATCGTACCGATATGATAACCGAATCACCTTCCGCTTCCACATTTGAGATGATTTTAGCAGCCATTACAGGCCGTTTGCCTTTTACACCTGTATCGGTAACTTCAAACTCAGACATATCCGGCAGGGCGGGGATACCCTGATTTGCAGCCAGTGCACCAAGAATATCTTTCGAACCTTCAGTGGATGCAAAGGCCATAACTTTCGGCTTCACCCGGTTCATTACGGCTGATAAAGCTTTTAAGACCGGTGTATTCAGATGATTTTTAAATGAAGGGCCTTCAACTGTGTACACTTTTGTTAAACCATAAGACCCGAGCTGGCTGCTGTATTGAGTTGCATTTTCATCAATAATCAATGCAGCAGACTTAAATCCCAGTTTATTGGCCTCCTGAGTGCACCTCGATAAAACCTCAAGTGATGAGCGTTTGATCTTTCCGTTGTTAACAGAGATGTAAGTTAATAGTGTACTCATTTGAATCTGATTTTAAATTAGTTGAATTGATGAACCGCAGCGTCTATAAGTTTCTGAATTTTCCGTTCACAAGACACCAGCTTCCTCATCCAGCAGATGCGCTGTTTTACGGGCTATTTTGTCCGGATCGCCTTCAAGCTTTTTGCCTGGTTTACGCCCTGGTTTTTCTTCAAATCCAAGAATGCGCGTTTTAATTTCCACATCTTCCATTTTCATGCCGAGTTCATCGGGTGTCAGGGTGTTCACTTCTTTGCGCTTGGATTGCATGATCCCTTTAAGGCTCGGGATCCGTGGTTCATTCATATCATTTGAGCAGGTTACGACTCCCGGAGCCGGCAATTCAATCATCTCCTGTCCGATATCACCTTGTCGTTTTACAGTCAGGTGATGGTTCTCATAGTCCAGCCCTACAGCATTTGTTACATATGGAATTTTCAAATGTTCAGCGAGCATACTTCCGGTCAGCCCGGAATCTGTATCCTGTGCCTGTTTACCACATGCAATGAAATCATATTCTTTATCTGAGAAATAACTGGCAAGAATTCTTGCATAAACTGCTGAGTCAATTTTCTGTTTTTCTGTTATTAAAATGTGAGTTCCCCTGTGAGCGCCCATGGCAAGTGCTTTTCTGATTGTCTCAGAAGCTTTTTCCGGGCCAATCAAAACAACTTCAACTTCACCGCCATGTTTTTCCGTCAGAACCAGTGCCTCTTCCACCGCTGAAGCATCATAGGCATTGAGAATCATACGGTCGTTATCCTGTATCAACTGACCATCTTTTATTTGAAGCGGAGCAGAAACATCGGGAACCTGTTTAATACATACGTAAAATTTCATAGCTGTCTCTTTTTGAATCTGAGTTTAAATGATACTTATATTGGAACCGCTTTTCCGGGTTTTCAATATACAAAACAAGATTGAATTTGTTTCAATTCAGATATTTGTATCTAAAAAAACAGAAGCCGAAACCACCAGTTCTGAGTTGACTTCTGGCATACCGATTCAATGTTATTGAATATGGTTTGAACATGTTATATTTGCCGCTTATGAAGATTAACGATGGCATAACCATTCGAAAAAAAACCTGGGCTGACCGTCTTCTGGTTATCCTTCCTGCATTACTTCTGTTGACTCTGTTTGTTGCTATTGCACATGGAAACGACCTGGACAGCCGGCTTGTAATGATTCGGTATCTTTTATTTGCATTAAGTGGCCTTTTCGCTTTTATCCTGCCTTATATCAGTTTCCCGGATCCCGGCAGCCGTTTATATCAGCTTGGAAATATCAATGGAAAGAAATTGGCACGATTTTACCTCGTCAGGCACCGGCCGGTCTGGAGTATTTGCTTGTTGATCCTGATTGCTACTGCTATGGCAGACAGCAGAGGGATAACTGAAGAGTTTACGTCTCAATTGCTGTTAGCTCTTTATGGGTTGTTATTTTTTGCTGGGATTTATTTATATGCAGCATATCGGTATCTGAACATCGGTAAAGATTCGCAGGAATGGCAGGAAGGCCTTCGGGGGTTACACGTCAGAAAACGTCTCGCAGAAATTGCAAAATATCCGGTTGATCCGGGTTCTATTCCAAGCCTGATCAATTCTGTAGTCATATCACTGGTTGGAATGCTTGGAGTTGTTGCAGGGGCAATGTTGTATGGATTCTTCGGCCAGGGAGCCGAATTACTTTTTTCAGTCGGGATGTTTCTTTTTGGCTTTATAAAATTCAGATCACTTGAAAGAAATGCAGATCGGTTGTTCTATCAGGCCAATGCATTTTTTAATGAATTTTTTGGTGTTTCAGCCGGCCCCGGATCTGACCGGGAGCCTCTTAAAGTGGATCAATTATGGTGGATTCCAGGGCGCTGGAAAGCCAATAGCTGGGGGCTTATGCTTCAAATGGATCGTAAACTTCCGGCTGGCCGTTATATCGCTGTTGGGCACCTGTTCGTATGGGTGATCGCTTATCAGGATGCAGGCCGCAGTGCGATGTTTGCAGTATGGTTGATATTTGCACTCTTACATCACGGGTTTCTAATGTTAACAGCTACTCAGGCGATTGCACCGAAGTGGTGGCTTCGAACACTTGATAAACCCATTCACTGGATGATTGGCAGGTTTTGGATCCAGGTCAGATGGCTTCTTCCGATGATGGTAAGCATGATGCTGATGAAGTGGTTATTCGGGGAAATTACATGGGAGGATCTGAATTTGGTATTTGCTGTTTATCTGTTGACAGGAGCTTTGATTTCCGCCATCATCAGTTTTAGGTATGAACGATATTGGGCACATTAATCATGAATGATAAAAATTTAAAAGTAGAAAATGTTACTAAGCAGTACAGGGCTGGTAAAGTAGTTTTCCGCGACATAACCATGGAATTTATGCCAGGCGATGCTGTACTTTTGAGGGGGCCAAACGGATCGGGTAAAACCACTTTCTTAAAACTAATATCTGTAAACACATTTCCAACAGAGGGTATTATTCGATATGGTGACCTGATCATTCATGATAAACCGTATCAATATCTGAAGAATGTCGGGCTTGTTCATGACGAAGAAGCTTTACCGCAGCACATGTCAGCTGTAGAGTTGTTAGAATGGGTACTGAGAACGAGAGATATTTGGGATGAAAAATCGAATGATAAAATCGGTTCTATTCTGGATCATCTTGAACTGGATGAATCACGTTTTGATGAGATCGGTACTTATTCAACAGGGATGAGGAAAAAAGCACAAATTGCTGCTGCATTTATTATCAATCCATCCATACTCGTTTTGGATGAACCACTTCGGGGGCTGGATCAGACATCAACGGTAAAAGTTAAAGATCTGCTTATACAAGCTGTAAAGCGAAATACAATTTTGTTAATGGCGAGTCACGCTGAAGCAGACAAGAATGGCATTTTTCAAAAAGTAATGAACTTTCCACTTAAATAATCATGACTGGCGAGTTGTGATTCAGGCGAGATATAATTCATTTATTATCAAATATTTAACCTGTGATAAGAATAGCTCATATGTTCAAGTATGAGAATATTGTCAATCAAGCATGAAATAGATAAAGCTCTATTTGTTTCTTTTACTTTCACTTATGATCTTTGTTGCGGTTAATAACGATCCTGAAATTTTAAAAAGCGAATGTCTGAAATAAAGCTACCTGAAGTAGAATTAAACATCTACACTCCAAAAAACCCTGCTGAAGTAAAAGTTGTTGAAAATGAGATTGTCACCCGGGAATCCAGCCCGAATATTATCCGGCATATTACATTTGATATATCGGGAACTGATCTTGTGAACAGGATCAGAATCGGTCAGGCTTTGGGGGTACTTCCTCCGGGTAAAGATGAACGGGGGCGGGCACACAAACTTCGGCTCTATTCGATATCATCACCCACTGCCGGTGAAAATGGCCAGCCACATCTAATTTCAACGACAGTGAAAAGAGTTATTGAGGAGTTTAATGATAAGCTTTATACAGGTGTTGCATCCAATTATCTTGCAGATTTAAAACCGGGTGATTCAGTGAAGGTTACCGGTCCGAGTGGCAGACGTTTTTTGCTTCCGGAAAATGCAAGAGACTTTAACTACATTTTCTTTGCAACCGGTACCGGTATTGCACCATTTCGTGGAATGATCCAGGAACTTTTTGAAGAAAAGTATGATCACGATTGTGTATTGATTTTCGGTTGTCCTTACAGAACTGATTTGCTTTATGCTGATTACTTTGAAGAAATGAGTCAGAAGTACCCGAACTTTCATTACCTGGTCTCAATTTCACGTGAAGACAGAAGGGAGGATGGAAGTAAATATTATGTGCAAACTCAGCTTGAGGACGAAAGTGAACTTCTGCAACCGATCCTTGCAAGGGAAAATACTTTGATCTATATCTGTGGCTTAAAGGGAATGGAAGAAGGAATATATAAAGAGCTGATAAACCAGGAGCTGTATGAGTATCTTGAAATCAAAAAGAAACTTCCTGGTGATGTTAATTCCATGGATAGCAAAGAATTTAAACGATCAGTCAAACCTTCGCCACGTACGTTCGAAGAGGTTTATTGAGAGTAAACCGGAATTAACCCAAAATTGTCATTGGAACCATGATCCCGACGCGATCGCCGGGGTTAACCCCCGGCCCAGACAGTCCTGTACGGGACAGCCATTGAAACAGTCAGGGTTTCTTATTTAAAATTATGCTCATAAACCTTTGTGTTTCAATTTCGGCACTGAAAGCGTTCGGTGCAAAAAAAGTCTAACGGCTTTTAT
>SLKH01000327.1 GCA_007134665.1 Balneolaceae bacterium | reverse complement strand
GTGAATGGGTGAATGGGTGAGTGAGTGGGAGTGGAAGTGTAGGTGATTTATCTGGTTACAATGCTCTGCCTTGTAACCCCGGAAATGCTGCTCTGCTGCATTGACGGAGGGTGTTTGAATGAGTGAGTGAATGGATGAGAGAATGAGTGAATGATTGGGAGAGTGGGAGACACGGCGTAATATATTGCTCAGGGCACAGACAAAATCCCGACAGGGATGACAGGTTGTAGCCCCGCGGTTTCAGCCCGGGGCTGATGGCGATGGCCAAAGCAAACCCCGAGGCAATAATTACAGGAACGACTCCAATCGATGACGAAGGGGTGCCAGGCAAGCCGTGGAAAGGAGATCGTTGTACAAAGCGGCTCTGTTGATGTAAGCCGGATTGTTATGGTAATTAATTCCGTGAATAAATCCTGCCGTTCTGTCCCTGGAACCCATATCAACATTATGATCCGTCAGGATCATCTCATGGGTAGGCCAAGGAATGTGGTATCCACGTACATTTGTTCCATCGGAACAATTCGTGGTGGAATTCCGACTGGAGCCCCGAATCACGAAACAATCCGATGGAACGAGGATGTGGTGATTTCAGGAGGAAAGAATTTATGGTATTAATGGACACGGTTTATCTATTAGACACTGACGGGGCTCTGCCGGTGGGCCGGTAATCTGTTCACCATCGCTAAAATGAGGGCCTTCACGCACAAAATCCGTTACCAATCAGGGATCAATGTTACTATTTTTACAGTTACCTGAAAAATTAATTGACTGGGATGGAAATCTTAACCCTTTCCATATCAATCATTTACGAGATATTAATCTTGGATTTTAGCTGCCAGAAAAAATCTAAAATATTTTCGTAAGTATTTGATCAAAACTGTATCATACATATATCAGACATATACTTTGAGATTTCAGAATCTGACCGTTCAAGCTTATTTTAAACGGGGGTGACAACAGGTGACACCGTTACATTTTATATTCGGCATACAACAAAATTTCTAACTGAATACATATTATTATGGCCTCTTCATCATCCAGCAACAAAGACAGACTCAAATCGCTTGACATTGCCGTTGGGCAAATTGAAAAACAACATGGCAAAGGTACCATTATGCGGTTGGGTGACGGCCCTGCCCACCAGGTCAATGTGATCTCTTCCGGATCTTTGATGGTGGATTACGCTCTTGGAGTAAAAGGGGTGCCTCGAGGGCGAATCACTGAAATTTACGGGCCGGAAGCCAGTGGTAAAACAACCCTTGCAATGCATGTGATTGCAGAAGCACAGAAAGCTGGTGGTTACGCTGCTTTCATCGATGCGGAACACGCTTTTGACCCGAAATATGCAAAAGCACTCGGTATCAACACCGATGAATTGCTGATTTCCCAGCCCGACAGCGGTGAACAGGCTCTTGAAATTACAGAAACGCTGATCAGGTCCGGTGCACTCGATGTAATTGTCGTGGATTCAGTGGCTGCCCTGGTTCCCCGTGCAGAACTTGAGGGTGAAATGGGTGATTCCCATGTTGGCCTTCAGGCACGACTGATGTCGCAGGCTTTGCGTAAAATCACGGGTATCGTGAGCAAAACGCGGACATCCTGTATTTTTATCAATCAGATACGTGAAAAAATCGGTGTCATGTTCGGGAATCCTGAAACAACCTCCGGTGGCCGTGCACTCAAGTTTTATTCGTCAGTCCGCCTTGATATCCGCAGAATCGGTTCACTGAAAAAGGGAGATGAAGTCATCGGTAACCGAACGAAGGTAAAAGTTGTCAAAAATAAGGTAGCACCACCATTCAAGGTTGTGGAGTTTAATATTATGTATGGCAAGGGAATATCAAAAATCTCTGAAATCCTGGATCTTGCTGTAGAGTATGACATTATTGAAAAAAGGGGAAGCTGGTACCGGTATGATGGAGAGCCGATCGGCCAGGGGACAGATGCAGCCATCCAGTTCCTTGAGGAAGATGAAAAACTAACCAAACAGATTGAGGAAATCATCATGACACGCCTTTTTCCTGAAGAAGTAGCTGCATCCGATAATGGCAAAGCTGAGAAAAAAGAAGCCGTAGCGGAGGATGGATAAAAAAAACTGCCAGGCCCCGGCAGAAACCGGCAGCCTGAAACTTCCGGTTACAATCACAAAGATCAAGCCACAGAAAAAGCGAAAAGACCGATTTTCACTTTTCCATCACGACCAATTTATTATTGGTGTTGCATCGGATACACTTATCAGGTTCGGTTTACAGAGAGGTGTAGAAATTACATCTAATATATACGATCAGATTGAATCTGAAGAGCAAAAACAGTCTCTCAGGGATTTTTTTCTCCGGCTGCTCGGAAGACGTGATCATTCCGCACGTGAATTAAAAACCAAAGCAGCTCAAAAAGGGTACAATACTATTCATGCAGATGAGATTTTAAATCAGCTTGAACGAAAAGGTTATATTGATGATGAAGTGTTTGCCCGGAAGTTTACACATGATAAAATCAGATTGAAAAAATGGGGGCATGTAAAAATCAGGGCACATCTGAAAAGCAGAGGGGTCAGTAACCGGATAATTGAAAAGGTGATTTCCGAGAAGGCAGGCAGTTTGGAGCTTAAAAAGATTTGTGTAGATTTAATTGAAAAACGACAAGCACATTTTTGCAGAGAAACCGACGATTTTAAACGTACCCAAAAAATTTCGGCTTATCTCCAGCGTAAAGGATTCATGTACGACACCATAAACAGGGCGATGCCCGATATCATCGACAGGCTGAATGTTTAACAACATCACTCTTGAAAAAATAGTAAAGTTTATTGCCAGCCTTGCTGCACTTACCCTACTTGCCCTGGTTCTCTATAACTATAGTAACCTTGTTGTATATGCGATCATCGCCATATTGTTTAGCTATCTTCTTGATCCTTTGGTGAACCGAATGCAATCTGCCGGGATGAATCGGACAATAGCGATTTCATTGACGATGGCAACAGTCATTCTCATCATCGTCTGGATCTCTACCAGTATTATCCCGATCATCGCAAACCAGATGGCAGCGTTAGCAGGACAGTTAAGTATGGATAATATACGTTTCATTGCCCAGGAAATTGAAAACCATTTAATGGATAATTTTGAATTTCTGCCTCCGGGTTTTTTGCAGGACAATGTCACTCAATTATCTGAAAACTTGTTCGATACGACACGAATAACCGATATCATGGCAAATCTTATCGGAATTTTCACAAACCTGTTTGCAGCGTTCCTGATCATTCCGTTTGCCACCTTTTTCTTTCTGAAAGATGGGAGTAAAATCCGCCGTGACCTGTTGCAATTGGTACCCAATAAGTATTTTGAAACAACATTGAGCCTGATTGACAAAGTAGAAACCCGATTAGGGATTTATTTCCGAAGCGTACTGCTCCAATCCACACTCGTAGCCCTTACATCCTGGCTGTTTTTGTCCATTGCCGGTTTATCCAATTCAGCATCCGTTGGAATTACGATTGGTGTAGCAAATACCATTCCATATTTTGGCCCGATTATCGGTTATCTGCTCTCAATAGTCGTTTCGATAATTGAAACAGGAGATTTTTCACTCGTACTTCCGTGTTTACTTGCTGTACTTCTTGTACAGATTCTCGATAATGTCGTGTTTCAGCCTTTGATATTTTCAAAATCTGCTGATATGCACCCGGTTGCAATCCTGTTCATTATCATGGTTGGAGCTCAGACAGCCGGCATGCTTGGAATGCTCGTTGCTATCCCGATCGCAACTACACTCAAAATCACCTTCAACCAGATGCGCTGGAGTTTTAATAATTATTATGTCTACAGAACCGATGCACAAACTCCAATAATTACTTCAACACCAAAGACTTTGGAAAAACCTAAAGAAGCATAGAATTTCAATTGCATTCTATCTCTTGACCACTATATTTTTCGGTAAAGGTGTTTCACATAATTTAAACCCCAATCTTTATAAAGAAACTTTTATCATATTCAGACAGGTCAGATTCTCCAATTAGTATTACTATCGATACATTGCATTTCTTATCTTTAGCGCTTCATAAAAAGTGTGAGATCTAAAATGAGGACGTGAAAAATATCGTCGTTTTTGCATCAGGATCAGGAAGTAACTTTCAGGCAATAATCAATGCGGTTGAGGATGGCAGAATTCATGCTGACATCACCGGCTTGATCGCAAGTAAACCGGATATTGGTGCAATTAAAAAAGCAGAAGCCGCGAAAATACCTTACCAGATAATCCGCAGGCCGGATTTTGATAATGAAAGTCAATTTACCGAAGCTCTGCTCACAACTCTAAGTAAATGGAATCCAGACCTGATCGTGCTTGCAGGGTACATGGTCCGATTACCGGAAGAAATTATCCGTAAGTATCCAAAAAGGATTATCAATATTCATCCATCGTTGTTACCCAAATACGGCGGTAAAGGATATTACGGGCTTAAAGTCCATCAGGCCGTGCTTGAATCGGGTGACCATGAAACTGGCTGTTCTGTTCACTATGTCAATGAAATATATGACGATGGCCCGGTCATCAAGCAGACAAAAGTACCTGTACTGCCTGATGATACCCCTCACTCCCTGTCGGAGCGGGTATTGAAAGAGGAACATAAACTGCTGCCTGCTGTTATCAATAAACTTCTAACTCAAAATTAACATCACCATTGGCTTTAAAACCGCTTGAACAACTCCCAAATAAACCACTCAAAATCAAACGCGCACTTCTTTCGGTAACTGATAAATCCGGGTTAATTCCGTTTGCCAAAACCCTTGTTCAATCTGGTGTTGAACTGATTTCTACCGGAGGTACAGCGAAAATACTAAGAGAAGCAGGACTCAAAGTACAGGATGTTTCAGAAATTACCGGGTTTCCTGAATGTCTTGATGGCCGGGTCAAAACCCTGCATCCAAACATACATGGCGGAATATTAGCCAGAACCAGCCATCAGCCCGACCTTGATGAACTGAATAAACTTGCAATTGCACCCATTGAACTTGTTGTTGTAAATCTCTACCCATTTAAAGATATCGCGAATCAGCAAGATGTTACCCCTGAAACAGCTACAGAGCATATCGATATAGGCGGGCCAACGATGATCCGGGCTGCCGCAAAAAATTTCGCTCATGTTTGTGTTGCATCCTCACCGGATCAATATAAAATTATTGGCAATGCTCTTGAGTCGGATGGGGCCATTTCATTTGAACTAAGAAAAGACCTGGCAAAGAAAGCGTTCAGACATACGGCAGATTATGATGCCGCTATCAGTAATTATTTTGGGGATATAACAGGTGAAGGTCTGCCGGGGCAACTGAATATCAGTTTGCCACTTTCAGGATCGCTCAGATATGGTGAAAATCCACATCAGGCGGCAGCCGTTTACGGAAATCAGAATGAGTGGTTCGAGTGCTTTCATGGCAAAGAGCTAAGTTACAACAATTACCTCGATATCGATGCAGCCCTGAATCTTATGTCAGATTTTTCGGACTCCATCCCTACGGCTGCAATTTTCAAACATACCGTACCCTGTGGTGTTGCAAGCGACTCTGAATCGCTTTCTAAAGCGTACCGAAAAGCTTTCTCCACAGATACGATGTCTCCGTTCGGCGGCATTATTATCGTAAACAGGGAACTTGATTTCGAAACGGCCAAAGCCATTGATAAAATTTTTACCGAGATCATAATGGCACCATCTTTTCAGAAAGAAGCATTAGAACTTCTCAAACAAAAGAAAAACCGAAGGCTGATAAGGATCCGGAAATACCCTGCCGGCAAGGATGAATTACAGTTCCGGTCCATCTCGGGCGGTGCCCTTGTCCAGCAGCCAGACAGAAATGATTTTGATGTTAATACATTCAATACAGTAACAAAAAGAAAAGCAGATAACCAGGAACTTGAAGATCTCCAGTTTGCATGGAAAATTGTGAAACATATTAAGTCAAACGGTATCGTTTATGTTAAGGAGCTGCAAACGATTGGAATCGGCACAGGACAAACAAGCAGGATTGACAGTTCTGAATTTGCAATAATCAAGGCGAAAAAAGCTGGATTGGATCTGAATGGATCAGTGATTGCATCTGATGCTTTTTTTCCCTTTGCTGATGGTGTCATTGCAGCAGCGGATGCCGGAGTATCCGCGGTCATTCAGCCGGGAGGCAGCATCCGGGATGATGAGGTCATTAAAGCGGCCGATGAGCGTGAACTGGCTATGATTTTTACCGGGAAAAGACATTTTAAACACTAAAACCAAAATCAAAAATTGATTGATCTTCTATTCGCAAATCGAGAGACAAAATTGTATTTTTACGAAATATTGCCCTAAAATGAGATAACCATTCAAGCTATGCCAACGACGGAAACCCCGGCTAAACAAAAAACATCTGAAAACTCCCATTCCAGTTCAAAAACGGGACTTTTCGATTTTCTCTATACTGATATTGCCATTGATCTCGGTACTGCCAACACACTGATTTATTCCAGAAATAAAGGTATCGTCATGAACGAGCCATCAATAGTTGCGCTCAACAATCAGGGTCAGGCTGTTGCCACCGGACACGAAGCCCGGTTAATGCATGAAAAAACACATAAAAATATAAGGACGGTTCGTCCTCTCAGAGATGGAGTCATTGCCGATTTTGAAGTTGCTGAACTGATGATTCGGGGAATGATTAAAAATGTTAAGAAGAAATGGTATTCAACAACCCGGCAGATGGTTGTTTGTGTGCCCAGTGGAATTACTGAAGTTGAACGCAGAGCTGTTCGTGACAGTGCTGAACATGCGGGTGCCAAAGAAGTCTATCTTGTTGATGAACCGATGGCAGCAGCTATCGGAATTGGACTGAATGTTCACGAACCAGTTGGTAACATGATTGTGGATATTGGCGGTGGTACTACCGAAATTGCCGTTATCGCACTCTCCGGTATCGTCTATGCACAATCCGTTCGTCTCGGAGGAGATGAACTCAATGAAGATATCATTAATTATTTTCGGCGAAATCACAATCTTTTGATCGGTGAACGAACCGCGGAAAAAATCAAATGTGAAATCGGGTCTGCTGCTCCTCTTGATGAAGAACTTGAAATGATTACCAAAGGACGGGACCTGGTCAACGGTGTACCGAGAACCCGTCAGGTAACGTCGAAAGATGTACGCGAAGCGATCTCTGAATCGGTCAATACGATTGTAGAAGCGATCACCAAATCGTTAGAACAAACACCACCTGAACTCTCGGCTGATATACTTGATCGCGGAATCATGCTTACCGGTGGTGGTGCATTACTTCGTAATCTTGACAAACTGATCACAGAAACAACAGATCTTCCGGTACACATTGCAGAAGACCCACTAACGGCTGTGGTTCGTGGGACCGGAGCAATTCTTGAAGATCTTGAATACTACAGGAGTGTTGTCTCCTGATTAATTACCGAATTGTGAATGCGATTTCGACTTCCTCGCATCACTGATGCGAAAGATTTCATTATTACTACGTTAATATTGATCTTTGCCGCTTCTTTGATGATTTCGCGGCACGATGGAGGTCTGCATAATGTTCGGAAAGTATCTGTTAC
>SLKH01000383.1 GCA_007134665.1 Balneolaceae bacterium | reverse complement strand
TTGTCTCCCAACAAATTAATATGGTCGTTAATCAGCATGACATCCCCTCTTTCATAGTTTGGGTTCATCCCCCCGCAAGCGTTACTTACGATAAGTGTATTCGCACCGTTTTCTCTCAGAACCCGTACAGGGAATACGATTTGCTGCATGGTATAACCTTCATAGTAGTGGAACCGTCCCTGCATGGCAACTACTTCTTTCTCTCCAAGAGTACCAAACAGTAATTTCCCGTCATGACTTTCAACCGTTGACACCGGGAAATGAGGAATACGATCGTAGACAATCTCTGTTTCAACCTCCATCTCTTCAGCAAGCTGGCCTAATCCTGTACCAAGAATTAACATGTAATCAGGCCTTGAATCGGTTTTATCCTGGATATAATCAAGTGCTTCCCGGCGCTTGATCCGGAATTCTTCTACCGTATCGAATTTCATTCTTATTTATTAGGAGTTCAGCAGTTTATTTCTGAATTAATCAATCTCGTCAAGGATATCATCCATTTCTTCGGAACCCGGAGGTAATTGCGGCCCCTCTTTCCCCGGCTCCTGATCTCTGCTCTCTCTTCTTGACAATCTGAAACCACCACCATGTTCCGCTTTTTCAAATTCAACAGCTTCTTCTCTCGGCAAACTAAAAAGATTGGTCTCATCGTTTGAAAACTGCTGAATCGATTCCTGGGCAACTTCCAGGTAGGACCGGATTCCACCGATAATTTCTTTTCGGCGGTCGAGTAATCTCATGATACTTTGCCGAATTTGCTGCCTTTGCTGACTCGCCTCGCTGATAATAGCATTTGCTTCCATTTCAGCTTTTTCAATGATATTCTGTGATTCCTTTTTTGCACCTTCTATTTTTTGTTCAGCAGAATCCCTTGCAGTCTGTAAGGTTTCGTGCAAAGCTGCCTCCACACGTTCATAATGCTTCAGTTTATCATTCAGTTTCTCAATCTGCTCATTGAGTTCATTATTTTTAGCAACGAGATGCTCCCACTCATTGGAAACAAGGCTCAGAAACGCCTGAACTTCAGCCGGATCATAACCTCTTAATGATTTGTCAAATGCCTGTTGTTTTATTTCGAGAGCTGTTAATTTCATAACTGATAGTACTAAAATTTCATTGATTGGGACTATTCCTTCAACATATTCTTCAAGCTTCCTTCCGAACTATTTGCTTCTTTTTCTTCGTCAATTTCGATCGACTTTGATTCTTCAGGCGATTTGATACTTTTCGTCTGTTTCTTCAGTGGCTGGTTGTCCACCACTATCGCTTCAAGGTTTGAGAGCCTTCGGTCCGTTTTTTGTTTGAATTGCCGAAGGGCATCCAGAAATTCCTCATTATCGGCAAGATTCGGCCCTGATTTCCTTTTAATAAAAGATTTGATAATTGTTCCGATTGTAACAATAAATGCAATGGATACGATTGAACCAAATACAATGGCAATTACCGCTATTTGAAACTCCTGGTCAGTCATAGTCCTCAACTCCTGCGTTTTTGTTTGTTGATAGTATGCGCCGGATCTGCTTCATCGCCGGATTCTGAATCGAAATTATGAGTTTTAAATTCAGATGGTGCTTCCGTTACGATAGCTTCAAGATTTTCAACTCTTCTTTTCAGACGATCCACCTGTTTTTGAATATCTGCATCCCCCTGACCGGACAGATTTTGTTTATCCATCATTTTTAGCCGGTACTCCTGATACTCAACGATAATCCAACCTAAAATAGCAGCCAGTGGAATCAATACCCAAATCATCCCGCTCATAATTTATCCTGTTAAATTCTACTTCAAATGAAAGCCGGTTGCTGAAATGTAATAAATCTGAACCTTTATCAGAATTACAGTTTCTGATACGGAGTTTTTTAATCATAGTTACGCTCACCAAAAATCGCTGTACCGACACGAACCATCGTTGAACCTTCTTCAATGGCAATCTCAAGGTCGTTTGTCATCCCCATAGAAATATGTTCCATTTGTACGGAATTTTTATTTAAATGCAGATTCTCATCAAACGTCTTTTTCAGTAGCCGGAACTCATTTCTGATTTCATCGGGACTGGCTTCATAAGTTGCCATCCCCATCACACCCCGAACGCACACATGATCCAGAGATTGCGCATGTTTTAGCAATGAAGGTACCATCTCCGGGGTACATCCCTGTTTTTGTTCCTCTTTGCTGATATTTACCTGAATTAGCGTATTGATAACCCTGCCAGTCCCATCCAAGCGCTTCTCAATCTCATCAAAATATTTTTTCTTGTAAACTGACTGAATCCAGTTCACCCGGTCGACCATATATTTAATTTTATTGGTTTGCATCGGGCCAACAAAATGCCAGATAATTTCTTCACTCTCAATTTCCTCCATCTTTCGCTGAAGTTCCCTCGCTCTGTTCTCACCGAAATGAACCTGACCTTTATCAAAAGCTTCAAGAATAGCACTGTTTGGCTTGGTTTTACTGATTGCAACCAGCAAAATTTCAGATGAATCCCGACCGGCCTTTTCGGATGCTTTTCGGATACGATCTTGAACCTTATTTAAATTCTTCGCGATTTGACTGTGCATAAAATAGTATCAGATTATTTATTAAAATTCAGAGTCTTAATTGCGTTATCATCAATTTTCAACAAAATACTCTTTTGATAGAGTGAAATAAATCGTATTTTTCATTTCTGTGAAAAAACGAAGATCACAATCGATGCATTCCATATCCTGTGGCATAAAACAGGCGGCAAATTTGCCGAAAAAAACCACCTCTAACAACAGATGGAGGGGTTAGGCGCTTGAAGTCCAAAGTCCGGCATATCACAAATTTTATGCATCAATGGGCGCCTCCCAAAATTAAATTGGAATACGATAATGTTGGATTGCTGATTGGAGATCAGCAACAGGAAGTAAATCGAATCCTGGTATGCCTGGATGTAACCGAACCTGTAGTTGATGAAGCGATTGAAAAGCAGTGTGAATTAATCGTTTCCCACCACCCTCTAATCTTCCGAAATATTGACCGGATTAACCCTACTGATGAACAGGGACGAATCATCTATAAATTGATCCGCAACAACATTGCTCTATTTGCGGCACACACAAACCTTGATGCTGCTCTGGATGGTGTATCTTTTGTTCTTGCCAATAATCTTGGACTCGACAATCTGCAGTTTCTTGAAAGAAATTATTCAGTCAGCCGGAAGATTACATTAACAACTGCATTTGAAGATTCCGAGGCTGTTTTAAAACTGCTCAACTATTACTCGGCTGAAGAAGCTCACTTTTTTAGTGTAGATGGACGAAAAGAAGGCTTGAAATGTTTTGAAGCCATCATTGATGCACACAATGTGACCCCACTGAAAAATACCCTTGAACGGGAAGGGCTATTAAAAAAGGGATCATTCCAGGAACTTGAAATGGCAAGTCCATCAAATAATTTCGGAATGGGTGTGATTGGTAATTATCCCGAAGATGGTATCGCTAAAAATGAGTTTTTACACCTTGTCTGCAGGGCACTTGATGTTTCTGCTATCAAATATTCCGGAGATGTGATCAGAATAAGAAAGGTTGCGGTTTGCGGAGGTGCCGGCATTCCACTGAAGAAATCAGCCATTGCAGCAGGTGTTGATGCATATGTTACTGCAGATATTAAGTATCATGAATATTTCACTGAAGCAAATAACTTTTTACTGGTTGATGTCGGGCATTATGAAAGTGAATTTCCTGTAGTCGAAGCCATCCGCAAAGAGCTGACTGAAGGATTTGAGGACCTTGAAGTATATGCGACTGAAAAAGTGACCAACCCGGTGAAGATTTACTCTACAGAATTTGAAAACAAAACAACAGAATAACAAAGCAACCAATGGAAGAAGTACTCCAAAAATTAGCAAATTTACAATATATCGATAGTAGAATCGATGAGCTCAAACAGCTCAGAGGTGATTTGCCTGAAGAGATCCTTGATATCGAAACGGATATTACCCGTCATGAAGTGAAGATTGAACAACTCAAGCAGGAGAAGAAAGATCTTGAAGTTGAAGCCAATAACCTGGAACTCGAAATCGAGAGTGCACAGGAGAAGAATAAAAAATATGAAGAGCAACAGATGACCGTTCGCAATAATCGCGAATACGATGCTCTCACCAAAGAGATTGAAGCTCAAAAGCAATTGATTGAAAATGCAAACTCAAGGCTTCTTGAAATTTCAAAAAGACAGGAAGAGATAGAACCTGAACTGGAAGAAGAAGAAAAGAAACTTGAGGAAGTAAAGAAAATTCACTCCGAAAAAAAGGAAAATCTTGACAAAGTCGTTGAAAATACTCAGAGTGAAGAGGATGCACTTCTTGAAATTCGCGATAAAGTTGAAGAGGAACTCGACAAACGCTATGTACGGAGTTACAAGCGCCTCAGAAACGGACTAAACAACGGTATAGCTGTCGTTGCAATGGAGAAAGGAGCTGCACTCGGAATGGCACTGCCGCCACAAACACAGGTTGAAGTCAGACGAAAGAATAAAATCATCATTGATGAAAATAGTGGGCGTATTGTAGTGGATCCATCCTTTTTCAAAAATGCCCGGGAAGAACTCAAAGTTTGATTAACCCTGAAATCAGGCCTGGCTAAAAAAATACTTAAACGGTCAACGCAGGGATCTTTATCTATTTACACTCCTGGGCCTGAAACTCTGAGAGAAGCATTTCATCTTAATATTTGATTTTCATGCTTTGTTGTTTTGCATGATGATTTAAATATTTTGCGGATTTGAGCCGCTTATGCATATCTGATCATTTCAAACGTTATATTAAATAATGAAATGTGGTTGCCGGGTAATCGCTCCGACATATTTGTCGGGGAGGAAAGTCCGAACACCTACAGACACCGTGCCCCGGGAAACCGGGGGACCCGGGTTGTTTTCGGGCAAACCGGGGCCAGAAAGTGCAACAGAAAGTATACCGCCCTGGTGAATTTGTCGGGGTAAGGGTGAAAAGGTGAGGTAAGAGCTCACCGGCTTGTCTGGTAACAGGCAGGTGCGATGTAAACCTCACGGGGTGCAAGTTCATACAGGTTGTGCGCTGTCTGTCGCTATACAACCGGGTGGAACGCGTGAGCCGGCCAGTAATGTCCGGCCCAGACAAATGGTTACCTTCCCGGCAAATATGCCGGGATACAGAATTCGGCTTACAGGCAACCACACTTTCATCTCACTTCATCTAAGGTACATCTGTTTTCAATTTTCACCTGGAAGTATCAATTCATTTACGATGTGGATCAGGCCGTTAGACGCTTCTACATCAATTTGCATAATATTCGCATTATTTATCTCAAATCCCATATGTGAAATGGAAATCGTTGCCGGCTCGCCGTTCATCATCACAAGCTCCTGGCCATCTGAAAAAAATTGAGATATCAATTCACCTTCATATATATGCCGGCCCAACAATTCCCTTAAAGCCTCCTCATCCTGACGATATTCTTCCATCTGTTCTTCTGACAATGCATTAAATGCATTGTTGACCGGAATAAACAGGGTAACTGTATCATGATGTAACAAATCATCCATCCCTGCAATCTGAATCAATTCATGAAACTCAGATAATTGTTGTGTCATTGATATCAATTCAAGCACGGTAACACCCGGCTGTGTAGAATTTTCAGATTCCCTTGTCAGAAACAAATCCGGTACCCATGCAGAAATAAAGAAAAAAACAGGTAAGAGTGCGGCTACACAATACTTCAAAACAAACATTACGAATATAGATTTATAATATTAAACGATGATTTAATTCGTGAAAATTAGTTAAAAATATCATCTTAAAAATAATTTCATTCTTCCGGAAACAATTTAAGCAATATTTCATTATACTCAGTGTTGTAGAGCTACACCTATTTATTTCAAAATTTCAAATCAACAAATTATTTTATGACTTTTTTTAAATCAATTGCAACAGGCCTCACGATAGTTCTTGTTTGTAGCGGCCTGGCTGTTGCACAAGGGCAACAACAGCAACCACAACCGCAAATGCCTGAAGTTCCTACACCTGAAGAGATCAGTGATAATGAGCTTATTGCATTTGTAGATGCCTCTGATGCAATTCAGCCTATTCAGCAAAATGCACAGGCTGAAATGCAGGAAGCTGTTGAGGGCGAAGGGATCGCGTGGGAGAGATTTCAGCAGATTATGATGTCTATGCAGAATCCGCAAATGGCCGGACAACTGGATGTGTCCGAAGAAGAACAGGTTGCGATACAGGCTGTACAGCCAAAACTGGAAGAGATCGAAATTGAAGCTTACGATGAAATCACGAGTGAAATTGCTAACCAGGGAATCGATGTTGAACGCTATCAGGCTATATTTATGAGCCTGCAACAACATCCTGAACTGATGGAAAGGCTCGAAGGTCTTTTGGATGAATAATTAATACGATTATTCACATTCAGCATTTACAGTACTGCTTCGAATGATGAATATCATATAATTAAAAGATTAAAAAAGCTGTTATGAAGTACATAGCAGCTTTTTTTATTTGTTAAATTCTCAGAGATTTACTTTATAGGTGCCTTTTACTTTTCTATTCAACTCCTTTCGAATATCCCTCTCTTTGATATCCTCCCGTTTGTCATACTTCTTTTTACCCGTTGCCAGGCCGATTAGGAGTTTTGCATACCCGCCTTTAAAATAGAGTTTTAGAGGAACCAGCGTTTTACCTTTTTGCGAAATCGCTTTATCAATTTCTTTTATTTCCCTTTTCTTTAATAATAGTTTGCGGTCACGCCTCTCATCATGATTATAATATGATCCCTGCTCATACGGTTTTATATACATATTTTTCAGCCAAATTTCACCGTCACGTATGTAAGCAAATGCTTCATTCAGACTGGCCTTTCCTGCACGAAGTGATTTAACCTCAGTACCTCTTAGAACCAAGCCGGCTTCGTAAGTCTCTTCAACATGAAATTCATGCCGTGCTTTTCGATTTTGAATGGTTGGGGGCCCGCTTTTCTCTTTTTTGCTCATCAATATTATATGTTAAATCCTACATCCCGCAAACCGACAATCACATCATCTTCAGGCTGACGGTTAGGAATCGTATCATAGATTTGCAAAATCTGTCGAATCTGGTTCTGTGCTACCTCATTTTGAGGGTTAATACGCAATACTTCAGTAAATTGCCTCAGGGCATCGTTCATCCGGGTCCGCATTTCCGTTTCATCAAATGTATTCATATTGTGAAGGCCGTAATTCAGATGAGTTTTTTCAAGCAACACTCTGATCCCGGGATCTTCAATATCCTCATTCTCAAGTTCATCAAGCGCTTCTTCGTACATATTCTGTTCAATCAGGTAATCAACTTTTTCATCCAGGGTATTAAATTCAGGTATATCTTCTGAATTACAGCCCATAAACGTTACTACGATTAATAAAACTGAAAGTCCGCTAAGAATTGGATGCTTCATCAGATGAATGATTTTAGTTTAAAAAATATATCGGGTTCGGGGAGATGCAAAGTACAAAAATTGCCATACTTGTCCACCCCAATACTTTTCTAACAGGTGTCAAATTTTGTTCATAAATAGCCGGCGGATGTTCAAGGCCTACAAAAAATGTCAGGAAGAATGACCAAAAAACCCAGATCAGTGACCCCGCCCGGTCCATTCCATTTCCAAGCAGGAAGAGATAGCCAACACTCAGCACAATGGATATCACCCAAACCGG
>SLKH01000036.1 GCA_007134665.1 Balneolaceae bacterium | reverse complement strand
CGGCAGAGATCTGAGATCGGGTAATCATCAATCTGAGATCAGAGATTATTCCTCACTAATTATCAACGCCAACCCGTAACTTCATTGTCAAATACTCTCAGAATTTCTTCGTAATCCATTGTCTGAATTTCCTGAAGAAGCTCCCTGATTTTTAATTCAAACGGATCACAAAACCGGTCTTCTGACAACATGGCTCTTGCGCCAGCTTCCGTTGCACCTTCACCTTCAAGAGTTGACCTGTAGAGGTTCTGGTAAATATTGGATGAATTCCTGATACCAGCCATTGCCCTGTTTCCCAAGCCATTCAGCCAATCGATATAACCTCTCAGAAATACCGCTTCAAAACTCATATGATTTGAAGATATGACAGTTTCCAAAAGCTCTGCAGCTTCTTCGTAATTCTCTTTCAAGATCAGTATTTTTGAAATCAAAAGAGGTGCTCCGGTTTCTTCCCTGTTTAACTCCCAGGCAGTTTCAAATTTTTCAACTGCCAGCTCCTGATCGTATAATTGATTCGCATCATCATAACAAAAATAGAGTGTCCCAAGCTGTAAATGCGTCCGGGGTGAATTAGGTTGGTGCAATTCAAGTTCATTCCATTTCTGTTCTGTTTTTTCAAACTCTTTTTGAAACAGGTACATACTCCCGAGATAATAGAGTGCATCCTCATGGTCACTCTGAATAGTCAGTGCATTTTCATACTGGGCAGCCGCCAGCTCGTAGTTCCTGTCTGTCCGATAAGCTGTTGCCTGGTTATAGTACTCCCAGAATTGCATTATCTGCTCTCTTTCTTCACTTTGTACAGTTGTGAATTCACCTGTTTCTTCTTCATTTAATGATGAAGAATACTTCCAGACTGCTGCTGACAGGTAGAGAATTACTACAACAGAGAAAGAAATAATATGAAATCTGTTAATCATTTTTACCAGGTTTCCAGGCTGTATATTCCTCTTTACCTTCAGTTATCATAATTCGCTGGTTTGCTTCCAGCCCGGTAAAGATCTGTATAGTTCCGCCTGGCCATTGAATATATAAACTGTCTGCCACTATGGAATTCTTCATTCCAAAATGCTGAACCAGACTGTTCTGAGACAGATATGACGGCTGCATTCCTACCTGTTTGATTTGAGCTCCATCCCGGTTAACCAGCCTTAGCTTTGCACCGATAGCAGAACGATTGCTTTCCGTGCCGGTTAACTGAACCTGTAACCAATGGTAATCACTTTCTGTCCTGTTTTCCAGCAAAACCCCCGGGGCCCCGTGATTAACGATAAACAAATCCAGCTTTCCATTATTATTAAAATCAGCATAAGCACCACCCCGGCCTACATACTCTTCCTGGAAATAATTTCCTGCTATGGGTGAAACTTCATAAAAACCTTCCTCATTGTTACGATTCCAATAAAGCTGGTCTTTCATGGCTATCAGCTCTTTGGGGTTTTTAAAATTCTGATTTGTATGACCGTTTATTACATAAAGATCCGGCCGGCCATCATTATCAAAATCAAAAAAAGACGTTGCCCAGCCAACGTAATCGAGAGACGATTGCCCCAAACCATATCGATCGGCTTCGTCCCTGAAAAACAGCATCTGCTGTCCATCTTCCATCCAGAGATTATTGTAAAAAGCATTTTCCTGGGCAATCCAATGAGTGATGAAGAGATCCAGATCTTCGTCACCATCCCAGTCTCCAATGGCAATTCCCATAGAACCACGGTAATCAGCCACTTTGGCCTGGTAACTGATATTCATAAACTGCCCGTCACCCATATTCCTGAACAGCATATTGTCAGTAACATCATTGGCTACATAGAGATCCGGAAGATTATTGCCGGTCAGATCGACCCATGCTGCTTCAAGCCCTTTTCCTTCAGCATTTGCAATTCCATACTCCTGAGCCATTTCACTGAAGGTGCCATCCCCGTTATTCACGTAAAACAGATTACGGATCGGATCAAATACGGATGGATTAATTGAAGGTGGTTCCTGAAGTTCTCTTATTTCGGCAACATCCGGTATTTCGAAATAGGACAAATAGCCGGTGATATATAGATCTACAAATCCGTTTCCATTGAAATCACCCCACGAAGCTCCTGCCCAGAATCCGTCTTTTCCACTTAAACCCGCCTGTTCCGTAATGTCGGTAAATGTTCCATCACCATTATTTTTGAACAGGTGATTTTGGCCATAACCGGTTATAAGACAGTCAATATATCCGTTATTATCAATATCAGCCCAGGCTGTTGCCATGCCATGTATCCTTACTTTCAGGCCGGACTCCGCTGTTACATCTGTAAATGTGCCGTCACCATTATTCCTGTAGAGCATGGTATGAGCCGGAGAATTTTCAAATTCTTCGGCAGACAGATCCATTGAACCGGAATTATTAACTATAAACAAGTCCTGGTATCCGTTATTGTTATAGTCTATCCATGCCACTCCTGATCCCATATCCTCTGTAATTCTCGATCCTCTTTCACCATAAAAATGTTTGAAATCAATTCCGGCCTGTTCTGTCACATTTTCAAAGTGCGCAGCGGGTATATCATCCGGCAGCTCTCTCATCAACCTGCTTGTTAATCCTTCAACTTCCTGTCCGGGCAGATATTCTTCCGATTCACCTTCATTCCAAATCACCGCTGCTATGATGATTACGAGAAAAAGGGTAAGCGATGACGACCATACAATTCTTTTTTTTCTGCGTGACAATCCGGATATCATGGTAACGGTACCTCTTGAATAATTTTCACTTTACGTGTGTGTTCAGAAACAGTTGTAACTGGAGAGGTTTCACTTTCGACAACTTCTGCAAATACCTCGTTCATCAGAAACTGGTTTATTTTTCTGTATTGCAATTTAGCTGTAATTCGTACTTCACTCACAGTTTCTGAAATATTATCCAGAGTATAGACTGCCGGGTTTTCTTCATTAACAACCTGATATTTCGTTTCCTCTTCATCAAGCTGCATGAAAAAACGTGCATAATCTGAACGTCCCGGATACAAAGCACGGCTGTATCTGACGCCTACCATTTCCCATAGATTATGTCTGTCTATCAGGTTGCCATATTGATCAACCGGTTCAGCCTTGAACATGAAAGCTCCCGGCTCGATAAAATAATTTTCATCCAGTGTTCCGGATTCGAATAACCTGTTACCATTTTGATCTTCTGCAATGATCTCGATCCATGTCTGTATCATATCAAGCGGGCCTGTAGGGAATTCATGGCCTGCTTTTTTATTGGTGATCAATACATCCATCCGTAGTGTTTCACCGGCCCGAATACTATCCGGGCTGATCACTGTAATCGGTACCGCAGGGCCACTTACCCATTTATCTTCTATTTCCGGTATCTCAAAATCTCCCCTTAACCACTCTTCGATCATTTGTATATGCTCGTCAGCATTGGGCAGGTCAAGAAGTTTTGGTACAAACTGATTTGCACCCAGGAACCGGTGACTTCGGTGCATCCCGTCATCAGGGGTTCTGTTATAATCCATTGCATCACCGCTCGACGGATCAAGTGACTCTACAAGCGGCATGTGGCACTCCCTGCACTCTACTGTGGAAATGGGATCCATATCCGTAAACCAATGGCTTTTTCTCCATTGATCATACTGATTCTGCAGCTGAACCCACCCCACATCATTGATATCTTCATCGATATATTGCTTATGGCAGGCTCCGCAATACTCGGATGTTTTATATAAAGGCCTTCTGTAACTCTCTACGTGCTTTTCAGGATAAGCCCTGATTAAAAAGTCACTGATCCATTTGGCTACCCGGTTGTCATGAAGTTCGAAGATATACCTCTCCGGAGGTTCAATCACAAAATCCGCATTTCCCTGTACATCAGCTTCTGTGATCGCATGACAGGATATACATGAAACGCCCTCCTTCAAACCGACCTGGTTTGTCAGCTCATCGGCATATAGATTTGCAGAACCGGCAAACAGCCCGATAGGATCGTGACAACCTGCACAATAGCGGGCTGCAACTGCTCCTTTTTGTTCACCCATGTTCTGTTGAATCACCCTGAAAAATGGATCTTCCGCTGAATATCTGTGTGCACTCACTTCCCATTCTTCATAGATCTCCGAATGACAACCGGCCGTGCCGCATGAATCGGATCCTCCCAGGAGTTCTGCAGGAATTAACTTTCCATCCGAGGTTGTTGCGAGGCTTGGGTAGAAGGGACTTTCAGAACCATGATGATAAAAGTAATCGTCTGGTATTTCTCTTGAAAATTCCCGCGGGGTATAAGCAAACATAAATAGTCCTACCATGGCAAATTGAAGGAATACGATATAAATGCTGTTAAATCCGAATCGTCTTTGTGCGTTTTTTCTAATACGATTCGTCCCATTGCTCTCTGCTGATTTCGAATCCCTGTAAAAGATCAACCCGATATGCGGAATTAAAGCTGCAATCAGAACAAAAGTGGATGCAATGTGGAGATTCTTCCAGAATGCAACAATATGAGTTCCGAAAACCGCTTGCCAGGTAAGAACGACACCGGAAATAACAGCAACAAGAGTTGCAGCCATCGAAACATATCCGGTAACAACAAATTCATTCCAGGGGCGGCTTTTATATGTCAGCCAGTGTCGGTATTGATACCACAGGTACGGCAACAGAAACAACAGGCCAACACCAGTATGTATCAAAACCATCACCTGGTTTGCAAGGCTGAAGGGCAGAAAATAGATAGATAAACCTGTAACTGTTTCAAAGACGATAAAACCCGTAACCAGGTACAATATCGGTTTTACCCATCTTGAGTTTTGATCGAAATCTGAGTGGGACATGCACTATCGAATATAAAAAGATTTAATACTCTTTTGTCTAAAACAATAGCGTAAATTTGTGAAACTTCTGTTAGTATGTCAATAGTGGATTTCAAAACTCTCATAGAAGGCACATTTGCGGGTACACCATAAATCGAATTTCTTTGATTTTTAAAATCCAATCATTTATAAGCGGCCTTACAGTTTCGACATTCATGCATAGATTTCGTTTATCGAAGAATTTGCTGTAGACATTTTCTCTTTTAATACTATTTTATTGTGCGTTTTCACTCTTTAATCAATTATATCAAACCCATTAGGATCAGAATCACATGAGCAGAAAAATTTTCCTGGATGAATCGGACATCCCTTCGCACTGGTATAACATTGTAGCCGATATGCCTAACAAGCCACAGCCGCCACTCAACCCTAAAACCGGGCAACCAGCCGGGCCGGATGACCTGAGCCCGATTTTTCCGATGGGCCTCATTCAGCAGGAAGTTTCTGCAGATCGCTATATTGAAATCCCCGATCAGGTACGTGATATCTACAAAATATGGCGCCCCTCACCGATGTACCGCGCAACAGGATTGGAAAAATTACTCGATACACCTGCAAAAATTTACTATAAATATGAAGGGGTCAGCCCGAGCGGTTCCCATAAACCAAATACAGCCGTTGCCCAGGTTTATTACAACAAACAAGAAGGTGTGAAAAACATCACTACTGAAACCGGTGCCGGCCAATGGGGAACCGCGTTAGCATTTGCTTGTTCTCAATTCGATATCAACTGTGAAGTATACATGGTGCGTATCAGTTATGATCAAAAGCCATACCGTAAAGTCATGATGAATACGTTTGGTGCTGAAGTCTATCCTTCACCGAGCGACCGTACCCAGGCCGGGCGTAACATCCTTGCGGATGACCCGGAAACGAGCGGCAGCCTTGGTATTGCAATCTCCGAAGCAATTGAACGCGCCGTACAAGACGATCATACAAAATATTCTCTCGGCTCGGTATTAAATCACGTATTGCTGCATCAAACCGTGATTGGACAGGAAAGTATCAAACAACTTGAGTATGCCGGTGATTACCCGGATGTAATCGTTGCCCCTCTTGGCGGCGGATCCAATTTTGCAGGTATTTCATTTCCATTTCTGAAAAACAATCTCTCTGATGGTAAAAAAACACGGTTTGTCGCCGTTGAACCTGCCTCTTGTCCCAAATTAACCCAGGGCGAATTTCTGTATGATTTTGGAGATTCGGCAGGCTACACACCATTACTGCCGATGTACACTTTAGGACACAATTTTAAACCTGCAGCAATTCATGCCGGCGGCCTCAGGTATCATGGCGCGAGTGTTCTTTGCAGCCAGCTATTGAAAGATGAATTGATCGAAGCGGTAGCTATTCAGCAGCTCGAGTGCTTTGAGGCCGGTGTCACATTTGCCAAGACCGAGGGAATTATCGCTGCGCCGGAAGCAACTCACGGTATCGCACAGGTAATCCGGGAAGCTGAACAGGCTAAAAAAGAGGGGGTCAGCAAAACGATTCTTTTAAACCTTTGCGGCCACGGTTTTGTTGATATGCAAGCTTACGAAGATTATTTCGCCGGAAAACTCTCAGACCACAGTTTTTCAGAAAATGAATTGAAAAACGGTTTAAAAGAGATTCTTGAAATGCAGCCTGAAGCGTGACGGTTTAAGTTTTTCTCAATGATTTTTTATTGATAACCGGTTCCGTTAAATCTTTTCTTGTTCATCAGGTTTTACGCGGGACCGGTAATTCAATTTGCACTTTTGTCCCCTCTCCTTCTTCTGATTCGATTCGGATTTCACCATCAAACTTACGGGTGACATAGAGAGCTTTGGTCAGTCCAAAACCACCTCCCATTGTTTTTTTATTCCTCACATTGGTAGCACGATACCCATATTCAAATACCCTTGACAATTCATTTTCCGGAATTCCTATTCCATTGTCTTTTACAACAAATTTGAGCCTGTCTCTGTCATAATGAATTCCAATATCAATTTGGCCACCCGGATCTGTGTATTTCCGGGCATTGGCAATGAGATCACGAATTACATCTTTAAACACCAGGGGCATACGTATCAGTCCTTTTTCCTTACTCTCCACATTAAACTGAACGAGATAATCATTGTCTTCCTGTTTTGCAATATTGTGAATGATCCGGTATTTCCCCTTACTGTTCTTTTCAATCGCATGGAAAAAATTTCTGAAATCAGCTTTGAATTCATCAATTGTAAATTGCTCCCAGTGATCCGGCTCATCCAATCTCCTGTTAAACTCTTCAGCTCTGACTTCCATTACCCTGAACACTTCACTTAAAATTTCTCTCGTTTCGTTCAGAATATTATTCGGCACAGCTTTTACTGACAAATCTATTTGATCAAGTGCTTCCCAAACACTGTTTTGGTAATCTATGATGTTATCAGGTTGAAAAGCTAACCTGTCTTTATCTTTGATTTTCTCAGCAAGTTTGCCTGTTGATTCTAATATATTATCGAGCGGGCCTGAATCACTAACATCAACTTTCAACAGGCTGATCTGCATGTTTATGATATTCAGGATATTCAGGAATGAATGCATATCAAGGGCATTATATTCCTCATTGGTGATGCCCTGTAACGGCTTTTTCAAATTTGTGACTTGCATAAACAGAGGTAAGTTTTTGCCATTATTTATTGTTACAGAATAGATCCATAATCAACAATTTTGTTACATCTTCACAAATTGTAGGGAAATTCCTTACATAATATTCGGGCTGATTCTGTCATCTCTTAAGCAAAAATCGTTTTTATTACAAGACTATCATGCTTAGGAACAAACTAAACTCCATTCTGTCAGTACCCGATCCAGCCCGATATGGCAATCGTTATTGGACTTATGCGATATCAAAT
>SLKH01000300.1 GCA_007134665.1 Balneolaceae bacterium | reverse complement strand
CGGTCCGATTCATCCCGAACTTCCGAGATTTCGGTGATCTTCTCATTATTTACCAGATCGGCAATTTTTTCGATCAGGGTTGCTTTATTAACCTGGTAGGGAATTTCCGTGACAATGATCTGTTCACGGTTGTTACGCATCTCTTCTGTATTGGCACGCGCTCTCATGGTGATCTTGCCACGGCCGGTCTCATAAGCTTCCTTCACCCCTTCATAACCATAGATAATACCGCCGGTCGGGAAGTCCGGAGCTGTGATGTATTCCATCAGGCCTTTTGAATCAATTTCCGGATCATCGATATAAGCAATCACTCCATCAACAACTTCCCCAAGGTTGTGGGGAGGCATGTTGGTTGCCATACCAACTGCTATACCGGAAGCCCCATTAAGAAGCAGGTTAGGAAGCATGGAAGGCAGAACCGTAGGTTCGTGTAATGTATCATCAAAGTTCTGCTGGTAGTCTACCGTCTCTTTGTTGATGTCTGTCAGCATCTCTTCGGCAATGCGCTGCATACGGACTTCCGTATACCTCATCGCTGCTGCTGAGTCACCATCAACTGACCCAAAATTCCCCTGGCCATCAACGAGCGGATATCTCAGCGAAAAATCCTGAACCATCCGTACAATCGAATCATAAACGGCAGAATCGCCATGTGGATGATATTTACCCAAAACTTCACCGACGATACGGGCGCTTTTCTTATAATTTCGATTGTGAAGCATGCCCAGCTCACTCATACCATAGAGCACACGCCTGTGAACCGGTTTCAATCCGTCCCTTACATCAGGTAATGCTCTTGAAACAATAACCGACATCGAATAGTCGATGTACGATGATTGCATTTCATCTTCGATCGTTATAGGGATAATCTTTTCTCTGGCCATTCTTTATTTGGAGTTTTTTAGTCTTGAGTTTGTCGACCTGGAACCGAGGACCATAATTAAAACTGTCCCCGGCCTTTTTCACTTAGATCTTCGATGTACTTCACAATATTGCACACCACGTACTCAGTTAAATGTCGAGCGTGGCGTATTTCGCATTACGTTCGATAAATTCTCTCCGGGGCTCAACGTCTCCGCCCATGAGAGTTGAAAACATCTTGTCTGCCGCAGCGGCATTCTCAACTGTAACCTGTTGCAAAGTTCTGGTTTCGGGGTCCATTGTAGTTTCCCAAAGCTGATCGGGGTTCATTTCACCAAGCCCTTTATATCGTGAAACATCAAACTTTTTATTGCTTTTCCTGAGATCCCGGATAATTTTATCCCGGGTATCATCGTCCCATGCATAGTCGATCTGGCCGCGTGATGCGGTAATTCTGTATAAAGGAGGAGTTGCGATGTAAACATATCCTTTTTCAATCAGAGGCTGCATATAGCGGTAGAAGAATGTGAGCAGCAATGTTCTGATATGAGAACCATCCACATCAGCATCTGTCATCACAATGATCTTGTGATACCGAAGCTTTTCAAGGTCAAAATCTTCTTCACCGTGCCCAACACCGGCGCCAAGAGCGGTAATCATAGCCTGGATTTCCTTGTTTTCAAGAATTTTATTGATCTTGGCTTTTTCAACGTTCAGGATTTTACCACGCAATGGAAGGATTGCCTGAAAGCTTCTGTTTCTCCCCATTTTTGCGGAACCACCGGCAGAGTCACCCTCCACAAGGTATATTTCGCAATGTTCAGGGTCATTGATGGAACAATCGGCAAGTTTGCCCGGCAGCCCCCCGCCGCCCATGGCACTTTTTCGCTGGATCAGTTGACGAGCTTTACGGGCTGCTTCTCTGGCTTCCGCTGCCAGGACTACTTTTTCAAGTACCTTCTTGGCAATTTTTGGGTTTTGTTCGAGATACTCGTTCAGCTTTTCGTATACAACAATTTCAACAGCGCTTTGAACTTCCGAATTACCCAGTTTGGTTTTAGTCTGCCCTTCAAACTGAGGTTCGGGAACTTTCACACTCAATACACCGGTCAGTCCTTCCCTGAAATCTTCACCGGAGATCGTAATTTTGCTGTTACTTTTAATGATGTTGTTCTTTTCTGCATACGACTTAAGGCAGCGTGTAAGAGCTCTTCTGAAGCCTGATATATGAGTCCCGCCCTCGCGTGTATTAATATTATTGACATAAGAGAATATATTCTCCGTATATGAATTATTGTACTGCAGTGCGAGTTCGACCGGAACCATATCTACTTCACCGGAAATATAAATCGGTTCATTCATCATCGGTTCACGATTTTCATCGAGAAACCTTACAAAATCTTTGACTCCGCCGGCATAATGGAATGTTTTTTCCCTGAGCTCTTCATCTTCTTCCCTCTCATCCAGGATATCAATAGTGATTTCCGGATTCAGAAAAGCAAGCTCCCGCATTCTGTCTGCAATAATGTCGAACTTGAATTCAGTTGACTGGGTGAAAATTTCCGGGTCGGGTTTAAATTTGATAATGGTGCCCGTTTCTTTTGTTTTTCCCACAGACTTCAACTGGGTAACAGTTCTTCCTTTTTGAAATTCCATCACATGAATTTCGCCATCCCTGTGAATTTCTGCATAGAACGACGCGGAGAGGGCATTTACACAACTTACCCCCACACCGTGCAGGCCACCGGAAACTTTATAAGTATTCTTGTCAAACTTACCACCTGCATGCAGTTTAGTAAGCACGACCTCAACAGCCGGAAGTTTTAGCTTTGGATGTTCGTCAACGGGGATTCCCCGGCCGTTATCTTTAACTGTAAGATATCCATCCTCATGAATAATGATTTTCAGATAATCGCAATATCCTGCAAGGGCTTCGTCTATCGAGTTGTCAACAACCTCGTTAATTAGATGGTGGAGTCCGCGCTGGCCGGTGTCACCAATATACATGGATGGCCTCTTCCTGACAGCCTCCAAACCCTCTAAAACCTGAATATTTGAAGCTTTATAGTCAGAACTTTTATTTTTCGCCATTTGAATGGGGTTGGTTCATTTCATTAATAGCCGTTTATACGCTTAAAAATACCGCTTATATGTGCAAAATCAAAAAAAGGAATGGTATTTATTGAGGATGCGTGAGATAACGCGTCCTGCTTGATTCTGAAGAGTTCAAAAAAAGGGGGAAGGGGGGTCTATACAGGCTGACTAAATATCCAAATAATTTTTGAGAAAACAACGTTGAAATTATTTGCGAATAGCGGTAATTTTCTGGTCTATCAAAAAAATCAATGAACAGTGAATTTTTATGGCACGCAGAGATGATATAACCGGAAAGAGGCCATTAAACGGATATCGGTCTTCAAAAGCAAATAATAAGACCAAGCACCGTTTTCACCTCAATCTGCAGAAAAGACGATTTTATATACCCGAAGAAGATCGCTGGGTTACTTTGAAAGTAACTGCAAAAACACTGCGGACGATCAACAAAAAAGGTATTTCTGCTGTATTGAAAGAAGCCAGAAAAAAGGGAACATTGCTTAAAGAGGTTTAATCATGGCTAAAGGAAATCGAATACAGGTGATTCTTGAATGCACCGAAAAACCGGGAAGTTCAAGATATGTCACCACTAAAAACAGAAGAAACACTCCGGACAGAATTGAAATGAAAAAGTACAACCCGGTTCTCCGGAAGCATACCGTACATAAAGAAATTAAATAAGGACGAGTAATGGCTAAGAAACAGGCGTTTGGAGAACAGGCACAACAGATGAAAGCTACCCATCGAAAGATGGCGAAGGTAATTATTGCCAAAAAAAATGAGCGTGGAAAATTCGCTTATAAAGAAGCGATGGTTGACCAGGAGGAAGCAAAAGATTTTATACAGAAGAACAAGTCCTGATTAACCTGCCAAGAAGGTTTTGAAGATTATTAAAGGTTGTATCCTTGTAAGAGTCAGGATACAACCTTTTTTTTTGCGTAAATTCGAAAAAAAAGGTTACAAATGAGTTTAAAAGAACAACTTCTAAGCGATATTAAAACTGCAATGAAGGCCAAAGAAGCAGATAAATTAAGAGTACTTCGTTCGTTAAAGGCCAAAATAATGGAAAAGGAAATTGCTGAACGAAAAGGAGGTGAAGCATCGCTGAGTGATGAGCAGGCAATTGAAGTACTGATGAAAGCTGCAAAACAGCGCCGTGAGTCGATCGAGCAGTTTGAAAAAGGTGGCCGTGAAGACCTGGCTGAATCGGAAAAAGAAGAACTTGCAATTATTGAAGACTATCTTCCCAAAATGATGAATGAAGAAGAAGTTCGAGTTGCCGTAAGAAACAAAATAGATGAGCTCGGTGCTTCCGGTATGGGCGACATGGGAAAAGTGATGGGTGCATTAATGAAAGACCTCAAAGGCAAAGCTGAAGGTTCGCTCATCAGTTCAGTAGTCAAGGACGAACTTTCCGGTTAATACAGAATGAACCTCCTTGACGTATTCATACTTCTGATGGTTTTAGTATTTGCCATTCAAGGTTATCGAAATGGCATCGTGCGGGAGGTTCTGACAATCGTTGGCGTCATATTTGCCGTTTTCATTGCATTTCAATACATGAATGAACTCGCAGAAATGCTAATACCCCATTTTGATCAGCCGGAGGACACAGTTACTCTTATTGCCGGCCTAATTATGTTTACAGCTACTTTCATTTTGGTTCTCGCTATCGCTTTTTTAATTCGAAAATTTCTTGAACTGATAAAATTAAACATCATCAATCGTA
Organism: Balneolaceae bacterium; assembly: GCA_007134665.1. GTDB lineage: Bacteria > Bacteroidota > Rhodothermia > Balneolales > Balneolaceae > SKRC01. The sequence continues at coordinate 3,028 of SLKH01000300.1, read as the reverse complement.
TATTTGGCAGTATTTTTGGAGGGTTAAAGTCAGCAATTGCTATCAGTGCAATGTTACTTCTGTTTGCAGGTTTCGGAATACCTGGTGAAGAAACACGTAATGATTCGATAACATATCCGTATGTAATACAGCTTGCTCCGGCAGCTTTTAACATGGTAGCGGCTGCAATTCCCGGTACTGAAAATTTTGTCAACAGAATTGAAGAAACGCTTGATGAGACAAACCCGATCAAACATTTACCAATTTTTTAAATTAATATTATGAGTTTTCCTTCTGTTCAGGATCAATTAACTGTAATAAAAAGAGGTACTGTTGAAATTGTACCTGAAGATGAATTAATCCAAAAACTTGAAACCTCGAAAAAAACCGGGAAACCACTTACGATCAAACTGGGCTGTGATCCGACCCGCCCGGATCTCCATCTTGGCCATTCTGTTATTCTTCGCAAACTCAGGCAGTTCCAGGATCTCGGACATCAAGCGATATTAATCATTGGTGATTTTACCGCACTCATTGGTGACCCATCCGGACAAAACAAAACCAGGCCACCCCTTTCTACCGAAGAAATAAACATCAATGCAAAAAGTTATCTCGATCAGGCAGGTAAAATTCTTGATCTTGATAAACTTCGTATCGTGTACAATTCTGATTGGCTGGGTGAGATGAATTTCGAGGATGTGATTCGCCTCAGTTCTAAATTAACTGTTGCCCGTATAATCGAAAGGGATGATTTCTCGAAACGGTACAATAATAATGAACCGATATCTCTGCATGAATTTCTATACCCTCTTGCTCAGGGCCAGGATTCGGTTCACCTTAAATCAGATGTGGAACTTGGCGGAACTGATCAAAAATTCAATTTACTGGTCGGAAGGCACTTGCAGCAACAGAACGATCAACCTCCCCAGGTCTGCCTGATGATGCCGTTGCTTGTCGGTACAGATGGCTCACAAAAAATGTCAAAATCATACGACAACTACATCGGTATCGATGAAAATCCGAATGACATGTATGGTAAAGTGCTCCGCATTCCGGATGATCTTATTTATAGCTGGTATGAACTGCTTACCGATATAGATGAAAAGGAGTTGCCAGAATACAAAAAAAAGGCAGAATCCGATCCAAGAAATACGAAACATGAATTGGCTCATCATATTACTCAAATGTATCACGGTGAAACAGCAGCAGATGAAGCGCGCCGGTATTTCGAACAAACAGTCATCAATAAGGAAATTCCGGATGATGCTGATGTTCTCAGCTTCCCGCCAGGCTCTACTCACAGATTACTGGATATCATAGCTCAGGCCGGGCTCACTTCCAGTAATGGGGAATCCAAAAGACTGATGAAACAGGGTGGGGTATCCCTGGATGATGTGAAAATTACCGATAAAAATTTTGAACTGAAGATTGAGAGTGGCAGTGAATTTCATTTAAAAGTCGGGAAAAGAAACTTCGCGATTTTAAAGGCCGAGAATTAAGATGCCTATGAAAATAAATTATTGGCAACATTTTGTTGAAAGTCCTTGTATAAGATCAACAGAGTTAAATTAATTGACATTAAATAATGGGAACACATTACAAAGGTTCTGAAGATGAGGTATTAACCCTGAATGCATTCATCAAACTGATGAGAGCTTCAGAATCCATCAATAATCGCCTCAACAGACATCTGTCTGAGAATGACCTGACAGTTAGTCAATTTGGCACACTTGAAGTACTGTTACATCTTGGTCCGTTGAATCAAAGATCCATTGGTGAAAAATTGCTAAAAAGCGGGGGGAATATCACCATGGTTATCGACAACCTTGAAAAAAATGAACTTGTAGAGCGAAAACCGGACCCGAATGACAGAAGAGCTGTTATGATTCACCTGACAAAAAAAGGTGAATCATTTATCAGGAATTTTTTCCCGGAACACCTTAAAAAAATCAAGGGAGAATTTTCAGTGTTAAATAAAAAAGAGCTTAAACAGCTTGCCGGGATATGTAAAAAGCTCGGGTTGAAAGGAGAAGAGTAAACCAGTTTCATCAATATATTTCTCTGCTTTTTTGCGGTCAATCTGATTAGATTTTCGACACTCACTTCCATGCAAATTTTTCTGTAAGGATCACTGCCTGGTTCGATCTTACAGATATATGAGAGAGAGAAATGAATATCGGTTTCCATGGCCACGATACCCTGCCATCAGACTGGCTGTATTGCTTGGAGCAGGTATTGCTCTTCAGGCAATAATACCACTGGATTCAATTCAGTTGACAATCCTGTTTGTGGTTACAATTACATTTTGGTTATCACTTGAAAGCATCAACAAGATCGTTAATGTTCTGTGGGTGTCAAACCTGGCCTTACTTGCATATTTTTCCATGATTTTTCTTTTCGGGGCTGCCAGACAAGCATATCAAACTGAAAAATCGGATATGCAAAAAAGTATTGCTGAACAATTGTCTGTCTACGAATGGGAAGCGTTTCATGTAACGGGTATGATATCCAACCGAATGCTATCTACCTCCGGCAGAGTAAATTATGATTTAGATGTGAGCCATTCAGAATTTGACTCAAGCCAGTGGTACCAACATTTTTCTATAAGAGTTTATGGAGCTCCACCAGGAGAAGACCTGAGCAATTTTTTGCCTGGTGACCTTATTCAGGCAGAAGTCAGATTGTTTAGTTTGCAGAAACCGACAAACCCGGGTCAGTTTGATTACAAAGCCTTTCTCAACAGGCAGGGGATTTTTTTACACGGTGAATTAGTATCTGCAAAAGTAACCGAAAGAGAACAAACATGGCTGAGCTGGAGCACTCTGCGATCTGTTGTACATAACCGGATTGACCTTATTTTTGATGAAGATACGGCACCTCTTGCAAAGGCATTGTTAACCGGACACAGACAGGAACTTGACAGGGAGGAACAACAATATTTTGCCAGGGCGGGATTATCACATATCATGGCTGTTTCCGGAATGCATGTCGGGTTTATCGTCGCTCCATTTTGGTTATTGATTCCATGGTTGTGGCAATGGAGATACGG
>SLKH01000186.1 GCA_007134665.1 Balneolaceae bacterium | reverse complement strand
TTACCGCAAATGGCGGTGTAACAATAAATGGTTCATCAAGTGTTGTTGCTGCAGATGTAGATGCCAGTAACGGAACTATTCACGCAATTGATGAAGTGCTTATCCCAAATTCATTCCTGAATATTGTTGAGATTGCAAAGAAAAATTATGAGCTGACTACACTGGTTGACCTGGTAATTGCCGCCGACCTTGCCGGTACGCTTTCAGGAGAAGGCCCATTTACAGTCTTTGCACCAATCAATGCCGCATTTGAAGACATTTCTGAGGCACTTCAAGGGCTCACTGAAGATCAAGTCACTGAAACACTGACATATCACGTAATCGCTGACAGAATTGAATCAGGTGATATTCCTGCCGGTGAAACAATGATCGAAACAGTGAATGGCCAGTCAGTAACGATCAATAATTCGAATGGCAGTGTAACGGTTGATGGAGCTAATGTAATTACTGTCGATCTTGGAGGGACAAACGGTGTAATTCACTTAATCGATGCTGTAATACTTCCTGAATTTAACTGAATTACAATGAGCGTTACGGGAGGTTAACTTCCGTACATCCCAAACCCGGGTGGCCTGCTTATTAGCAGGTCACCTTTTTTTATAATTATTAAAGATAAAATATCTCAACTGGTTTCATTTCAATATTTTAGAAATTTACCAGGTCCACCTGTAAAGCCTTGGGCTTTGCTGTACCCAATGACTTTTCTTCCCCGGATATACAATTCTCATGTTTACGAGTGGCCAAAATATCCGATTATTGATTCTTCCAGGATGGATATATTCAGTAATTCCTCTTGTTTGCTTCACCCCACCTGCCGACTTCATAACAATTGAACTTGAAAATCGCTGATAGAATGGGCCATTGTCCATAAGCTGATCCTGCTGAACAAGGCAGTTTGTTCCGTTTCCGACAATGACAATTTTCCTTGAGCTATATAAGCCAAATAAGTTTAATGATTTATACTCAAGATCAAATGTATTGTCAATCGTAACACAAGATCCATTCTTGCCCAGGTGCCAGGCCTGGAATTGATCACCAGATTTCTTCTTCATGATATAATAGACAAATGTGGAATCCTCAAAGTGGAACCTCCCCCAATACCACTCCAGAAAACTATTATCCATCGGTTCAAGGCCAAGATTATGGTCATGATATCCCTGTCCGGTAAATCGGATCGTGCGTGGCAGGTACCCTCCTATTATAAACTCACCTTCAACATCTGATTGCGGTTGCACGAGGTTCCATATATGGCTCGAAGTATGATTATCTAACCATTTACTATTTAGTAAATTATCACCTATATCTGAAGTAAATTTTAATGTTCCTTTTACACTATCACCTGATGGCAATTTCTGATCAAGCCTGATTTCATATATAAGTTTTTCATTTCTTATACTACAGCTAAATTCACTATTACCGGCCTTACCTTTTATTTTTTCAGAATCGAAAAATGCATTCTCAGCTTCATATTCACAAAAACCGTAATAGACAGGTTTACCTTTACTGTAGATGGAAATACTAAGCGCCGGATATTCTTTTGCATTCTGATACTTGTAGTTATTTCCCGATGACAAAGCCTGTATATATCTTCGTGAGAAAGGATTTCCTTCATAAAAAATAATTACAAAACTATACTCTCTATCTTTTGATATTCCATCAAAATACCACCATTCATAACTGCCTCTGTTTTTCTTTTTACTTGCAGTATCCCTGGTATAGTCTGATATAATCTTCATATTCAATGATAATTTGATTCACCTGATGTAGATTCCGGCATGACCTGTCTCCAGGTATGATAAACCTGTTTAAAAAAAGTCTAACGACTTTTTTGGGTTTAAATATATTGAGGGTGATGTATTGAATGCTTTTTCATGTTAATCCGTTTCCAGGGTAACTTACAACTCAACTTGCATTTACACTTATCAATAAATGACCGGGATCACTTTCGTAACAATACTTACTGCAGCTTGCATTTACCTTGCAATTACAACAGTAATACTGCTCAGGAACAGATTTGAACTCAAGCCATTGCCATTGGACAATAAGTCTCCAAATATTTCAATAAGTGTACTAATTCCAGCCAGAAATGAAGAAATGAATATAGAAAATTGTGTCCGGCATGCCTGCAATCAAAATTATTCGAATTATGAAGTAATCGTTTTAAATGACCGCTCTGACGATAGTACAGGAGAAATTATGGAGAAACTACAACAGGAATTCCAGCATTTAACGGCCATAAACGGCAGAAAGAAGCCGGATAACTGGCTGGGTAAACCCTGGGCATGCAAACAGCTCTCAGACGCCGCAAATGGAAAAATACTTGTTTTCATCGATGCTGATGTAACGTTAAATAAGTCTGCATTGCAAGGGGTTGCCCTGGCATTTGAAAAATACAACCTTGAAATGCTTACAGTCTGGCCGAGACAAACACTTAACACTTTCTGGGAAAATACACTGATCCCAATGGTCTATTACGCATTCATCTCAATCCTTCCATCCGTCTATGTATATCGTTCACCCCGCTGGATGCCAAAATTCATCTCATCAAGAACGAGAAAGATGTTTGCTGCTGCGTGTGGTCAATTCATATCTTTTCGAAGGGAAAGTTATAAATATATTGGTACTCATGAAGTTGTAAAAAATAATATTATTGAAGATGTAGGCCTTGCAAGAGCCGCTATGGGATTTGGACTAAAAATCAGAATGTTTGAAGGAAATGATCAGGTTTCATGCAGAATGTACAGGAATGAATCGGAAATAAGATCAGGATTCAGAAAAAATTTTTTTGCGGGATTCAATTACTCCTACTTTAATTTTATAATTGCCGCCCTCTTGCATATAATCGTCTATATTGTCCCTTTTATTATACTTCCGGTATCTGTCATTTTTGGACAATTGCTTTGGGGCATTCTTTCTTTCATTGCAATAGTTCTGATCCTGGTTCACCGATTTATTCTTGCATCCTGGTTTAAGTGGAATCCCCTCTATTCCCTCACTCACCCTATAGGGGTTGCCTGGTTTCAATTTCTTGGTATTATGACAGTGATCGATAAATTGACCGGCCGCAAAATTAATTGGAAACAACGTTCCGTCTGATAGTTTTTCAATTTATTTTTACAGACATTGTAGGCATATTCATTAGTATGAGAAACCTCATTGAAAAATTCCTGAAATACCTGAAGGTAGAGCGCAATAGCTCACCTCATACCCTTACTGCTTACAGGATAGACCTGGAGCAATTCTTAATGCATTGCGCCACGCAGCAGAATTGTGGTGAAGAAGTAGTTCAAATTGAGCAAATAGACCGACTTATGATCAGGCTTTGGCTTGGCGAATTATCAGAATCAGGTATTGCAAGGAGCTCCATCGCACGAAAAGTAGCAGCAATACGTTCTTTCTTTAAATATGCTTTCAAACGAAGGTTGATTGAAAAAAACCCTGCACATTTGCTGATTGTACCAAAAAAAGAAAAAAAATTACCTAAAACAGCACACCCTGAAGAAATCCGGAGAATGCTGGAACTTGCAGGCGATAATGATCCCAAATCGGTTCAGGACAGAGCCATTCTTGAACTGTTTTATTCTACCGGTATTCGCTTAAGCGAACTTGTAAACCTCAATACATCAGATCTGAATTTCAATTTAAAACAGATAACAGTATCTGGAAAAGGTAATAAAGAACGTATTGTACCTATTGGGAATGAAGCACTTAGATCACTTAAAAAGCATTTAAATTCAAGAAGTGAACTATTTGGGAAACGAACTGATAACGACGCCCGTAAAGCCCTTTTTATTGCTTCCGGCGGACACCGGATCTATCCGAGAATCATTCAAAAAATGGTTAAACGATACTTTGACCTGACCAGTGAAATTACTCAAAAAAGCCCCCATGTTTTACGCCACAGTTTTGCCACACATATGCTCGATGCAGGGGCTGACATCAGGCTAATCAAAGAATTTCTCGGTCACTCAGATCTTTCTGCTACACAGATTTACACTCATACCAGTGTGGAACGACTTAAAAATGTATACGAACAGGCTCACCCAAGGGCTAAAAATTCATAAATCACAACGGAGTACTATCTATGAAAACGACATTTGCAGCACGACATTTTGAACCAAGCAGAGACCTTAAACAATACAGCATGGATGAGATCACAAAACTTGAGCAATTCTTTGATAAAATCATTGCATGCGATGTTATCCTGGAACCAAGTAAAGACCATGACAATCCCTGCACTGCAGAGCTGAGGGTCAAGGTGCCGCAAAAGTTATTGAATGCAAAAGAGACCGGGCAAACCTATGAGCAGGCGATCAATAGTGTTGTAGATACAATCGTAAGACAGATTCGTAAGTATAAAACCAAAAGATTCGAACACAATTAATATCAACCTTATACAGATTTATGCCATTTAAAGATCACACTCCGATTCCCCGTAAGGAGGAAATTAAGGTTTCCTATCTCATTGAGAAACTGCGTGAAAGAGTGAAACTTGAGCTGACTGCTTTAGCAAGTGAATCGGTGTGTGATCAAAAATTTGTAACTGATGCTGATTTACACCGGCCAGGCCTTGCTCTTGCAGGGTATATCGAACTTTTTACCTATAAACGTATTCAGATCATTGGTAATACTGAATCCCGGTATCTCGAACATCTCTCGAGAGCAGAACAGAAAAAATCATTTGGCAACATTCTTCAGTTCGATGTACCGGTAATTTTTGTTACAAGTGAAAACTCTCTCCCCCGTTATTTGCTGAGAATGGCAGATGAAGCTGGTATTCCTGTATTTTCGTCAAACCTCGAAACAACACAATTTATGCACCTTTTGAGGGATTTTCTTGATGATCAGTTTGCCGTTCAGACGATGGTTCACGGAACCATGGTAGATGTTTACGGGATTGGAATATTAATTGCGGGAAAGTCCGGTATTGGTAAGAGTGAAGTTGCACTTGATTTAATTGAAAGAGGACACCGGCTCGTAGCAGATGATGTGGTAATGCTGTCAAAGAAAAGTAATGTTCTGATTTCATCTGCCACAGAGATGAATAAACATTTTATGGAAATCAGGGGGCTGGGAATTGTTGATGTAATGTCAATGTTTGGTATACGGTCGATCCGGTATCAGAAAAGGCTTGAAGTTGTTTTGAATCTCTCCTTGTGGGAAGAAAGTGCGAATGTAGAACGTACCGGCCTGAATCACGATTCAGTTTCTATTTTAAATACAGAAATACCCTTGATTCACCTTCCCATTACACCAGGAAAAAACATAACTGTCATTGCTGAAGTCATTGCAATGAATTACCTTCTTGAACACTACGGGTATGATGCAGCGAAAGCGTTTCAGGATAAAGTAAAACATCATATTGCCATGAAAAAAGATGGCGGTGAAATGCCCAAAAGAGCAATCGAATACTTTGAAGGGGATTTTGAGTGAAACAAATTCATTTTAAGTAACTCTTTTAACTACGAGATTAAGTTTATACCTTGAATTTTCGCTTGAGAACCTACGATAACTAACTATGTCTCTCAATAATCACTACTACTACGACGAAGAGAAATGTGAATTTGTACCTGTAATACAGAACAAATTTGACATGGTCGTTTATACAGCGTGTTTATGGATATTGAATGGTGTTGTATTAGCGGCTATCGGACTTACACTTCTTTCCAATTATATTGGAACTCCCGCTGAGTTAGCACTTAAAGCTGAAAATGAAACGCTTCTGGAACAAATGCAATATACCAGGGAATCGATTGTAAAACTCGAATCCCAAATGGAATCGATTGTCGAAATGGATAATGAAATGTACCGCTCCGTACTTGGCATGGATCCAATTTCCCCGGAAGAACGCATGGCTGGTGTTGGTGGTTCTGACCCTTATTCCGATTTTGATATCTACAGCCAGGAGACATCAGAAATTTTACGCTGGACTGCCAGTAAGATCGACAACCTGGAACGACGATTGGGAATTCAACAAGTATCCTTTGAAGAAATTCAGGCATACTACAATGAAAACCAGGATTTTTTAAGACATGTGCCTGCAATCAAGCCTACAAGCGGAATCGTTTTGAGCGGTTTTGGTATGAGAATGCATCCGGTTCTCAAATACAGACGAATGCATGAAGGTTTGGATTTCAGGGCTGATATAGGTACACCTATTTACGCTACAGGAGATGCGACCGTCAAAGTTGCAGCACGCCGCGGAAATTATGGATTGATGATAGTTTTGGATCATGGCCAGGGAATCGAAACACGATACGCTCACTTGTCCGGTTTTGCGGATGGCATACGATCCGGCACAGAAGTTCAAAGAGGTGATGTCATCGGCTATTCCGGCAATACAGGTATGACTCAGGGCCCTCACCTGCACTATGAAGTTCATATCAATGGGAGCCCTGTAGACCCCATGAACTACCTGATAGCTGATACTACACCTGAAGAGTACCTTATGTATCAGGATATTGCCAGAAACAACCCGATGTCTATGGATTAATGATTGAACAGCCAATCTAATTTGTACACGATTTTTTGTTTACCAATTGGTCAATCATTAAAAACAACATACATTTCTTAACCTGGATATAAAGGTTTAAATAAAGTATTTACCTTATCATTAGCTGACAGGGTAACATTTTACTTTTACAGCTTTTCCATTTACACAACTTCACCCGTATATCTGTAATCACCATGGCATATAAACTCTGTCGGATTTATATTATTTTTGCTTTCGCACTCGTATTTGTATTCCACTCACAGTTCGTATACTCACAAAGCTTAAACTTAGACGATTTCCAGGATATATCGGATAAAATCATTGAAAAGTCTCTCGCAAATACTATTGGCTGGGAAAGGCTTACATATTTTGTTGATTATTTTCCAGGTAGATTTAGCGGATCAAAAATCCTTGAAGAATCGATCGATTGGACACTTGAAATGCTTCAATGCAGACTCCTCACACTGGAAATTCCCGCTATGAAGAAGGGATTAAAAAAATTCCTCATGCTACCCTGACTCCTGAAGATGTAAAATTGCTTCAGCCAATTTCGAACCTGGAAATCGAACCTGGATTCGGGGCACCCGATCTGACTCCATTAATTGCAGAAGGAATCCCGGGTGCCGGATTAGTACCGGATGCGACTAAATACTTTTGGTATCATCACACACACGCAGATACGATTGATAAATTAGACAAGGATGAATTTAATAAAAGTGTCGCTGTAATGGCTGTTATCACGTATGTGGTAGCGCAAATGGATGAAAATCTTCCGCGATAGATTAGGAGTAGAGAATCAGGTTCCATTCAGATATTTGTGAACCAGTTTCTCTCCGGCACGGATCGTTTTTTTCAGCCAAAGATACCGGAAAATCAGTTTCTCTTCATCAGACAAACGCCACTGGACACCGGAATTTCTTAATCGGTTTGTCAATTCATACATACAAATTGCAGCACTCACGGATATATTGAAACTTTCAGTAAAGCCCAGCATTGGAATTTTACACTTGATATCTGCCATATCGAAAGCTTCCTCACTTAAACCGGTTAACTCCGCACCAAATATCAGGCTGATTTTCTGATCAACTGGTATTTCAGAAATATCAGGGCTCGATTGATCCGGCGATGTGGCTATTAACAGGTATCCCTCTCTTTTTAATTTTTTGAAACATTCTTCGAGAGCTCCATCACCTGAATACCGGTTAACAGTCAGCCATTTTTCT
>SLKH01000163.1 GCA_007134665.1 Balneolaceae bacterium | reverse complement strand
TTGGCCGGCTACATACTGAGTAACGGCTTTACTGATCGGATGTTCCGAGCGGTTTTCTACTGCATTGATCAGTTTCAGTAAACTGTTTTCAGGCAAATCCCCCACAAAATGAAAATCACTCACAACCGGTTCTCCGGCAGTCAGTGTGCCGGTTTTGTCAAATACGAATTGAGTTACTTCTTCCATCCGCTGTATAGCTTCACCCTTTCGGATAAGCACTCCGTTTTCTGCTCCCAATCCGGAACCGATCATCAGTGCTGTGGGTGTGGCAAGTCCAAGTGCACAGGGACATGCTATAACCAGGACTGCCAGAGATGCATAAAATGCCTGGCTCCACAATCCCATACCGGGTTCAACCCAGGGCAGTATTCCATCCCCCCAATCTATAAAAGGTGCAAAAAGGCCAGGTAACAACAACCATAAAACAAAGGTAAACAATGCAAGAAGCAACACCACAGGGACAAAAATAGCTGTTATCCTGTCTGCATACTCCTGAATCGGAACCCGGGTTGACTGGGCTTCCTCAACCATCTGAACAACTCTGTTTAAAAATGTTTCTTCACCTACTTTTTCAGCGAGTACACGGAGTGATCCTTCAAGATTTATCGTACCGCCAATCACCTGATCACCTTTCTCTTTCCGAACCGGCATGGATTCTCCGGTGACCATTGATTCGTTTACCGATCCCTCACCATCAATTACTTTACCATCAGCAGGAACTTTTTCACCAGGACGAATCAACATCACATCTCCCGGATTAAGCTCTTTGGCCGGCACTTCTATCTGGACTCCATCCCGGATTATCGTTGCCTGTTCAGCTTCAAGGGTTAACAATTTTACGATCGCGTCAGATGCACGCCCCCTTGACTTGGTTTCGATATACCGGCCTGTCAGGTGAAAAGCCATTATCATGGCAGCGATACCGGCAAAACTGTGCATTGGAAATTCAATCAAACCACTAAAATGCAGCATGACCAATAACCCGGTCCCCAACGATGCAATTGTTCCGATGGCAATCAATACATCCATATTCGGGTTAAGGTTTTTACCGGATTTCCATGCACTCAACAGAGTTTCCCGGCCCGGGAAAAACAGTACAAATGCAGCAGCCACTACCATCACAAATTCCATAACGAAATGACTGGTGAGGTGAACTCCAATAAACATATCCAGCACCATCCATATCATAACAGGTGCGGTAACAATCCAAGAATAGATAAGATTTTTACGGGCAGTTTTTAGTTTTTTTTCTTCCCTCTCCCGTTTCTCTGCCAGTTTATCTTTTTTTTTACTTTTTTTAATTTCAAGTTTGTACCCGGCACTTTCTACCTGGTTTTGCAAGTCTTCCGGTGTTACGATTAACCGGTCAAACTCAAGATGTACATTTTCAGTTGCAAGATTTACCACAACATTTTTAACACCTTCCAACTCTTCCAGGCTGTTTTTTACAGAATTGACACAACCGGCACAATGTATGCCATCCACTCTGAATACGGCTTCAGCCCAATCCTGAACAACTTCAAATCCGGCTGATTTTACTGCTTCTTTTATATCAGAAAAACGGAATCCATTATTCCTGATAAAAACAGTTGCTGACTCAGTTGCAAGGTTTACATTTACATCTTCCACATAAGTAAGTTTTTTTATCGATCTTTCTACTGAATTTGCACATCCGGCACAGTGCATGCCTGAAATTTTAAATGATTTCTTTTCCATCACAAACATTCATGTTAATTAATAAGACATTGGTCGGACTAATAATAATTCTTAATTCACTGCTCAATGTTAGCGTATTCTGCCTGACTTGTCGTTACAAATGGAAAGAATAGTTGTGTAAAATTTTCAGGTTATATCTGATCGATTGTATTTCTATCCAGTTGGTCCTGGTTCAGATATTCTGTTACCGTAATCCCTGTGACATTTTTAAACTGATTCGACAGGTATTGAACACTACTGTATTTTAACCTCCAGGCAATTTCACTTAATGTATACGATTGGTAGCCCAGAAGCTCTTTTACTCTCTCGATCTTTAATCTAATAAGGTACCTTTCAATGGTAACTCCGGTTTTATCTGAAAACAATTTACTTAAATAAGCATAATTGTAATGCAACTTATCAGATATAAAAACCGATGATTTATTTGGCTTATTACTCTCTTCAATATGTTCCAGATAATCAAGAAGTGTTACCCTGATTTTTTCTATCAATTCACTTTCACGGTCCCGGGTGAGTTCAAACCCTTTTTCCTGCAGTTTTTCGGAGAGTTGCTTTTTTTTCTCTTCAGTTAATAACGCTTCAGTTTCAACTTCTCCCAATTTAACTTTTTGATAATTCACTCCACTCTCAGCAAGTATATTTCTTACCGATTCCACACATCTCGGACAAACCATATTTCGGATTATCAGCTTCATGCAGCTTTAACGATTCCGGACTGGTTTAATTCTTAACAACTGTATTGTTTACTCAACAGTCACACTTTTAGCCAGGTTTCGAGGCTGATCAACATCGCAACCTCTGTTCACGGCAATATAATAAGATAAAAGCTGGAGTGGAATCACTGTTAGTAATGGAGAAAGAGAATCTTCTGTCGATGGAATGGATATAAAAAATTCAGACAGATCTTTTACATCCGAATTTTCATCATTCGTTACAGCAATTATTCTTCCTTTACGGGCTTTTACTTCTTCTATATTTGATATCATCTTATCATTTGTATGATCTGTCGCTGCAATAACAACCACAGGCATCATCTCATCAATCAATGCGATTGGGCCATGTTTCATTTCAGCAGCAGGATATCCTTCAGCATGGATATAGGAAATTTCCTTCAGTTTTAAAGCTCCTTCCAGTGCAACCGGGAAATTATATGTCCGGCCGAGGTAAAGAAAGTTTGGCGCATAAGTAAACAGTTTCGCCATCTCTTTAATCTGCTCATTTTGATCAAGAATTAACCTGATCTTTTCAGGTAACCTGTTCAATTCCTGAATCAGTCGTTTAGCATCATCTTGTGCAAGAGTACCTCTCCTTTGCCCAAGCGCGATTGCCATCATTGCCAGAACCACTACCTGTGTTGTAAATGCTTTGGTTGATGCCACTCCAATTTCAGGACCGGCATGTGTGTAAACTCCGGCATCTGTCTCCCTCGCAATGGTTGATCCAACTACATTACAGATCCCCAATACAAGAGCTCCTTTCTGTTTGGCTTCTCTCAGGGCTGCAAGGGTATCTGCTGTCTCACCGCTTTGACTTATTACTAATAAGACATCTCCTTCTCCGATTAACGGATTTCTATACCGAAACTCAGATGCATACTCAACTTCAACCGGAATTTTTGCAAGATCTTCAAACAGGTATTCACCAACCATACCGGAATGCCAGCTCGTACCACAAGCGGCGATAACAAGTCGTTTAGCATGAACAAGTTGTTCCATTACATCAACTAATCCGCCAAGCTGGATTGTATTTGTTTCAAGCTGTAACCGACCCCTGAGACAATCCGAAATTGCTTCAGGTTGTTCAAATATCTCTTTCAGCATAAAATGAGGATACCCGGCTTTTTCAATCGCATCCAGGCTCATTGCCAGCTCATGAACTTCTTTCGTTAATGCAATGTCATCGATTGTCTTTACCTCATAGCTGTCTCTGGTTACTACAGCCATCTCACCATCTTCCAGGTAAATAACCTTATTAGTGTACTCAACGATTGGAGAGGCATCTGACGCGATAAACATCTCATTCTCACCGATACCGATAAGCAGGGGCGATCCCTTTCTGGCTACATATATTTTTTCAGGATTATCAGAGTTAACTATTGCAATACCATATGTTCCCACGATTTGTTTAAGAGCAAGTTGAATCGCTTTTTCAAAACAGTTGGCATTACCGTTTTCAAGAATCTCTTCTATAAGCTGGGCAATGACTTCCGTATCCGTTTCACTATGAAACTCCCGCCCCTTTTCAGTAAGCTTCTTCTTCAGCGAAGTATAGTTTTCTATAATTCCATTATGAACTACAGCTATTTTTCCTGATTGACTGAGATGAGGATGTGAATTATTATCATTTGGCTCACCATGTGTTGCCCAGCGTGTATGGCCAATTCCAATTCTGCCAATCAAGTTTTGTGAATTTACCCGGGACTCAAGGTTTGTAACTTTACCCTTCCCCTTTACAATATCCAGATGGCCATTGATGAGTGCAAGGCCAGCAGAATCATATCCCCGGTATTCAAGCCTTTTAAGTCCCTTGATCAATACCTCGCTGGCATTTTTATCTCCGATATACCCTACAATTCCACACATATAATAGAACGTCCAATTCTTATTGATTTGATATTTTCAATTTACCTGAATGTATAATAGATATCGATTTGAAGAAACTGTCACAGAAACTATTAAGACATATTAATGATGATCGATTTTGATTCATTTTTTTGTAAAATAGAGCTGAAATAGATAATCATGACAGATTTATACATTCATTTTCGTATAAATACAGACCATTATTCAAATAATTTTAATCAGCCTGATACATTTACATCTTCATGCCATCTATATAAATAAATTCTAATTTCCAGCTAACATTTTATAATGCAGTTATTTCTTTTTGAAGATCGTCATTTTCATTCTTTTCATCCGCTTACTTTGACACGTCCTGTTGATGATTTACGGGTTGGAATCCTTACAATCCGGGAAAAATGGAAATATTCAATGAACGCTACTGTCATTACCAGGAATCTCAGAAAAGTTCTGAGCGGGATCTTTGATACACCATCGCTAAACCCTGACAAGGACTGTTATCTGATTAACGCAAGATTGTTTCCTGATGAGGCATTCATAAAAGAAATTTTATCACTTCAGCCAAATGAAGGGCTTTCTCAAAATGATGTGCTTTTGGCCGGAAGAATTTCCGGAAAAAAAGGAAACTCATGGAAAAATGACTTCCCTGAAAATCCTGGGAATTTATTAAAGTTGAAGAGCTATGAGCCCAAACGGACCATTACAGGAATCTGGAATCTTTTCAAAATGAATGGGGAAGAAATTCGAAGGGACATCAAACTCATCAATCCGGTTTTACTCGAAAAATCAGCTACGATCTCCCCCCGTTCCCTACTGGAAAATATTGATGAGATTTATATTGGAAAAAATGTAGTTATTGAAACCGGAGCCGTGGTTACCGCCCGGGAAGGGCCCGTTTACATCGGTGATGGAGCGGTATTGATGGCCGGTTCAATCACTCGCGGGCCCACAGCTATTTGTGATGGGTCAACCATAAAAATGGGAGCAAAAATCTACGGTAATACAACCATCGGGCCTGTTTGTAAAGTAGGGGGAGAAGTTAGCAATGTAATTTTCCATTCCTATACCAATAAAGCCCATGATGGTTATACGGGAAACTCTTTATTCGGACAGTGGTGTAACCTTGGGGCGGATACCAATACCTCAAATCTGAAAAACAATTACGGAACAATCAAATTTACGGATTGGCACACGCGTAAAGATCAGGATACCGGAGAACAGTTTCTTGGCACTGTTATGGGAGATCACAGCAAAACCGGTATAAACGCTATGTTAAATACCGGAACGAACTGCGGGGTCTGCTGTAATTTGTTCAGCCATGGATATCCACCAAAACTAATACCATCATTCAGTTGGGTGAATTCAGAAAACTCATCTGTATATCAGTTCGACAAAGCTGTTGAAACAATGGAACGGACGATGGCTCGCAGAAATGTGAAACTTACTCCGGAGTACATCAAAATGATGAAACACATATTTGATCACAGAGTTGAATCATAAATTCAACGATATGAAGATCAAAAATACCCATTATTTACAAAGCGCGGCAGCTCCGAGTATAGGGATATTTTCATCTTCAGATATCTCAATCGTCAGATTCTCAATGGTTTGTGGAAATTCAAACTCCTCAAGCTCAGCATACATCGAGTTTTTATAAAAAGGATAGGATTTGCTTACCGATCCACCTAAAATAACCGCCTCGGGATCGTAATAGTAAAGGATCGATTTGAGAGCAAATCCAAGGTATTTCCCAAACTCACTAAAAATAGACATTGCTCTGATATCCCCTTTCTCAGCTTTTTTAGCCAGCTTTTCACCTGATTGTCTGTGCTCTTTTTCAAAATACAACCCACCGCAATAATGCTCAAGAATAGAATCCCTGAACGGAAGTGTACCGAATTCTCCGGCACCACAATTATGCCCTTCATAAAGTTTACCGTGAATAATAATACCGCCGGCAAACCCTGTACCGATATTGAGCCCGATCATGGATTCAAAGGGTTTCCCTTTTCCATAATGATACTCTCCCAGAGCAAAGCAATTTGCGTCGTTGTTAATTTTAACCGGTACACCGAATTTGTCTTCTACTATTGATGCAAACGGCACCTGGTTCCACCCCGGCAGGTTCTGAGCTTCATAAACGATACCTGAATTAGTATCCACAAGGCTGGGAAATCCAATACCAATTCCTGCAACTTTTTGAAGTGAATTTTCACTGATCAAATTAAACAGGATATCTATCACATCTTCAGCAGATTCTGCATGATCAACACGTTTTGCCTTTTTGTGGATGAGCTTTCCTTCAGTTATCCACCCTGCCCGAAGATTCGTTCCTCCGAGATCAACTCCGATATATGTTTCTGACATATTTTATGTAAATGAAAATCCGGTTATTTTTTAAAGATACCTGATGACAATTATTTCCCAAGAGCCTGGTTGACAATCCCTATGGCTTCCTGTTGTATCTGTTTCAGATGATCTTCTCCCTTAAAACTCTCAGCATATATTTTATAAATATCCTCTGTACCGGAAGGGCGTGCTGCAAACCAACCGTTTTCAGTCACTACTTTCAATCCGCCAATCAAGGCATCATTGCCCGGTGCACGGGTAAGTTTATGCTGAATGGGCTCACCGCCAATCTGATCGGCCTTCACCTGGTCAGGAGAAAGTGAAGCAAGTTTCTTTTTCTCTTCCGGTGAGGCCGGTGCATCGATCCTTTCATATACCGGACTTCCAAACTTTTCTTCAAGTGCTCTGTAATGTTCTGAGGGATCTTTTCCGGTTTTAGCTGTTATTTCAGCAGCAAGAAGATTTAATATAATTCCGTCCTTATCTGTAGACCAAACGGTTCCATCCTTCCTCAGAAAGGATGCCCCGGCACTCTCTTCCCCTCCAAAACCATATGTTCCGTCGAGTAAGCCATTCACGAACCATTTAAATCCGACAGGTACTTCAGCAAGTTTTCGGCCCAATGAACCGGCTACCCTGTCTATCATACTGCTCGACACCAATGTTTTACCAATTGCTGTATCACCGGGCCAATCCGGACGATTTTGGAACAGGTATTGAATTGCTACAGCAAGGTAGTGATTCGGATTCATTAACCCGCCGGAACGAGTGACAATCCCGTGCCGGTCAAAATCAGGATCATTCCCAAACGCGATATCAAACCGGTCCTTTAATTCGATCAGGCTTGCCATTGCATATGGTGAGGAGCAATCCATTCGAATCTTGCCATCCTTGTCAACTGTCATAAACCGGAAAGTCGGGTCAACCTGCTGGTTTACCACTTCAATATTCAGTCCATACTTAACTGCAATAGGTTCCCAGTAATATATTCCGGAACCACCCATTGGATCGGCACCAATACTCAATCCAGAGTCCCTGATGCTTTCCATGTCTATTATGTCTGACAAATCATCAACATATGGCTGAATAAAGTCGAAGGGCTTAACACCCTCTTTTTTCAAAGCTTTTCTAATTGGCGTTCGCCGGACTTCATTCAAACCGTTTTCAAGATAAATATTCGCTCTGCGCTGGATTTCATTGGTTACATCGGAATCCGCCGGACCTCCATTTGGCGGATTATATTTAAATCCACCATCAGAAGGCGG
>SLKH01000351.1 GCA_007134665.1 Balneolaceae bacterium | reverse complement strand
TTTGATCAAACCCCAGTTCAAGTTCTTCATCAATCTGTCCATCCGGCCGGCGTTCAATTTCGATCTCATCATGAATATAGCGGTTAGCACTCAGCCTGACTTCCGTTTTCCGGAAAAAGCCGCTCATATCCACCGTTGTCACCGATTGTAAATGATAACGATTCATCCTGATTTCAATATCTTCATCAGGATTATCCGTCTCTTCAGGCAGGCCATAAGCATAACGCATGCCTGTCAATGCCACCCCTGTCTGTATTTTATTTCCACGGTATCCAACTCCGCTGCCAAAACTATAACTGTTTAAAAAAGTACCCGGCAAAACTCCTTCCGGTGTCCTGATATTTCCGGCATCTCGCAGTGCCAAAGATCCCGAAAAAGCAAATTTGTCAGTCCTGTATTGACCACGGGCCAGGCCGGCGGCCAACCGGTTTACCGTAGCTCCATGTGTAGTTAAAGAACCATCCATACCCGGTTCCCAATCCTGCGGCAGGTCATGACTAAACAGGTTCACCACTCCGCCAAGAGCACTGGAACCGTACAACAGGCTTGACGGGCCACGAATTATTTCTACCCGTTCAATGGCCAGCGGATCGAGAGCAACTGCATGGTCATGTGCCGTAGACGACATATCACCCATCCGTTCACTATTTTGAAGGATTAAGACCCGGTCGCCATCAAGCCCGCGAATCACCGGCCGGGATGGGGCCGAGCCAAAAGATCGCATGGCAACACCGGGACTCCCATCCAGGATTTCACCAAGTGATGGTGCAGCTTTCTCCTGTAGTTCTATCCGGCTCAGGGAATATGCCGGCTGGTATTTAACATTTCGTCCAATCGGGGATGCAGTAACAATGATATCATCCGACTCTATCCTGATTTTATCCAGTTCAATTCGAACTGTTTTATCTGATGGATAAGATACTTTCACAGTTATTGAACCAAAACCGACCGATTGTATAACCAACGTATACATGCCTTCAGTCAATTCCCGAATTTCGAACTCTCCCTGATCATCGGCAACAACTCCGCGTTCGAGTTCAGAAATATAGATCGTTGCACCGGGTATCGGTTCTCCCGATTCACGTTCGGTAATCACTCCTTTCAACGGATCACTTAATGGTTCGGCTGTTAAACCTGATATACAAGCCAACATGAACAGTAAAATGATTCCGGCAGATTTTGAAACACTTACGAACATAACTATTCAGAATTTATCTTTGATTACAGGCTGACAGACCACTTTTAAACACCCGTCTCTTATTCTGAATGTAATTAATATTTAGCCTAATCTAAAATATTATTTTGACATGGTAATATTCTTTTGGCAATATATGTTATGCTCATTTCAGAAATCATCTGATAACCGTGCCTTATCTGCACTTTCCGTTTACAGATGAGTGATGCCTGCAGTCAATTCCGGGAAGGCCTCAATCACCTTGTCAGTACTTCCTGATTCATCGGATGAAGGGGATTCATCCGATGAATTAATTCGAAAAAACAAGTGAATTTATTTCGATTCCACACAGCGGGTACACTCGAGCCACTCCTCCTGCGGAATACTTCTAAGTGCACCGGGGCTGCTGCCTCTTTCAAAAACAGGTTTGTAGAGAAGCTCTCCTTCATGATAGGATTTGCCGCAGGAATGGCATTCACTATCTTCACTTGCCCTGAGCCCGGTATAACCAGTAATCACCCAGCCATCGTGCCCGGCATGAGTGGCGAGGCTTTCCAATGCGGCCCGTACAGTCTGTGACTTGTTCCCCTTGTAAAATTTCTCTGAAAGTTTGGTGAGTAAATCTACCGTATCATCGTCAAGGGTAAAATTCAGCCGTTTCACAATACCTCCTTTGTCTGTTTCAGTTCTTCTGTGCCCTCATTTATACTCTTCTCAGTTACAGGATGATGTTTATGAGTGCGGTTGGTACACTGTCTGTGATGCCGGTAGTTCAGCCAATGACCTGATATCAGGATCATGCTACCCAATAAGGTAAGTGTAGTTTCAAACCAGAATCCAAGCCAATGATGTCCTACAAGCCATCCGGCAGCCACCAATATTAGTCCGGTAATCAGTATGGCTGTGATTTTGAATTCAAAGTGCCCCCTTCGGGCAGCAAAATAAACGATGGGCACCAACAGGGTGATAAAAACCGGGTGAAGCCATTCCTGGACAGAAATTACAACCGGCCAAAGAGGCAACAGTGAAACAACAGCCGGCAATGCCAGGCAATGAATAGCACATATTCCGGAGACCCCAATCCCGAAGCGGTCCCACAACAGTGATGCCGTAATACTCTTATCAGGCAAAACAAATTAATTGATTAATATTATAATGTGTATGAATATACACACTTAATACTTCAGAATAAACACCAATTATTGTTCTCAGATTATTTCAATCGTTTCCAGAGACCTGACTTCAAACCAGTCGGAAAGCTCAGCATCCGTATTGATAATAATTCCACCTATCAAAGCAACTTTATGGCCTGAAAATGCTTCCTCCGATTCATTCATAAGCTTATGTACCCTTTCATGGATCTGTTCATACATCAGGTTTGTTGCAGCTACCAGTGGTTCATCATGAAGAAGAATCTTCCCTTTATTTGATTTCATGCCCTCGTCAATACTGTGCATCTGATAGTCCAGTTCAGCATCTGCCTCCGGAAATTGATCCATGGATAATTTACGTACGGAAGCTTTCAAAGCCCCGCAACAGGATGAAGATTTTCCCTGGCCGACTCTTTTAACTATGCCAATCGTACCGTCTTTTGAGACCCCAATATGAGGCCCATACAAAATAATTGCTGCCCCTCC
This sequence comes from Balneolaceae bacterium, assembly GCA_007134665.1. GTDB lineage: Bacteria > Bacteroidota > Rhodothermia > Balneolales > Balneolaceae > SKRC01. Next base: position 5,156 of record SLKH01000351.1, on the reverse strand, counting down.
ATCCGGTATGTGGCTGGCGAATGCTTTAAAACCTGTAATTCCGGAAAATGGATAACCGGCTAATCCGCCAAGTGTGAATGGATGGCCGTTTTCAAGGTAATCTCTGAAATTGGTAGCCGAACGAATAATCTCATCACTGCAAACAGAGGTAGCAAGCAGAGTTTTGGACAGGTCAAACTCGTTATCTTTAACAAGATTACCGATACACTCTCTGGTAAAATCTTCCCCGTCCCTGGCTTTCGGATAATATTTCCTGATAAATTGTTCCATTTGATAAATGATTAAAATTGAAATTTTCCATTTCTGTTTACCGGATCAATAAACTTCATCCGGATCAAAGGCAGGCTCTTTCTCAATAAACCTGAGCTCTTCTGGCTTTTCCTCTAAAACAGCACGGTAAAAGCAACTTCTATAACCCCGGTGACAAACCCCTTCCCCCTCTACCTGGACCCTTAGCTGAAGCACATCCTGGTCACAATCAACTAATAGTTGTTTCACATGCAACGTTCTGCCAGAGGACTCACCTTTCACCCACAATTTTTTTCTGCTTCGACTGTAGAAAGTACCTTTTCCGGTTTTAATCGTCAGATCCAGCGCTTCAGGATTCATCCATGCAAACATAAGCACTTCAGACGAATCAAAATCAACGACAATGCAGGGAATCAGGCCATTTTCATTAAATTCAGGTAAAAAACAAGTACCCAATTCAATGACCTCAGGATTTCTATCTCGTTTTATTTTACTCATATAGTTCTTCAAATTCTTTAATTCAGGTAATCACACTCACTTCTCTTAAAGAAAAGAATAATGCCCTATCTCAGATTCAGGACTGTTCATTCCTCAGATAATCCCTGTTTTAAATTCAACTCCTTATCTTTTTCAGGAACCGGATCGTATCCTGACGTACCCCAGGGATGGCATTTTGACAGCCGTTTTAATCCAAGCCAAAATCCTTTCAATGCCCCCCATTCATATATAGCACCAATCATATAATGAGAACACGTAGGCTGGTGTCTGCAACTCGGCCCGAGCCATGGCGAGATTGCTGCCTGGTAAAACCTAACGATCAGTATCAGGATACTTCCTGTTACTGAAGTCCGATCAGCTTTTGATTTTGTAGGTCGTTTTTCCACTTTTCTCATCCTTCAGAAGGATTCCGATTTCTGCAAGATCATCACGGATATTGTCAGCCGTCTCAAAATCTTTTCGAACCCTGGCTTTCGCCCTGATATCTATCAACAATTCCACGAGCTTTTCCGTCTTGGAATTATCTTCACTTTGAATTGCCTTCAGGCCGAGTACTTCAATGATAAACTGCCGGAATGTATTAACCATTCGCTCGTACATACCGTTTGAAATCTGTTTCGGATTCAATTGGCCGTGATACAGGCTGTTTATCCTTGAACTGATTTCAAACAAAGCTGCAAGGGTTTGTGCCGTATTGAAATCGTCACTCATCGTTTGATAGCACTGATCACAATATTTTGCTATTTCACTGTCGAGTTCTCCCTGCCCTTCACTACCGGAAAATTCCAGTTCTTCAAGCAGTTTCATTGAATCAATCAGTCGCTGATATCCTTTTTCTGCTGCAAGTAAAGCAGAATTAGTGAAATCAATTTTACTCCTATAGTGCGATTGAAGCATTAAAAAACGCACAGTCATAGGATGAAAGGCTTTATCAATAAGCGGATGGTTACCATTAAAAAGCTGTTCGAGCGTAATGAAATTGCCTGCAGATTTACTCATCTTGGCACCGTCAATCGTCACCATATTATTGTGCATCCAATATCTCGCCGGATCAGTACCGTAAGCTCCCCTGCACTGGGCAATTTCAGCTTCATGATGAGGAAACTGCAGGTCCAGTCCGCCGCCATGTATATCAAATTGTTCGCCGAGATATTTAGTGCTCATGGTTGAACACTCCACATGCCAGCCGGGAAATCCTTCTCCCCAGGGTGAATCCCACCGCATGATATGCTCAGGATCAGCCCGCTTCCAAAGTGCAAAGTCGTGAGGGTTTTTTTTCTCGTCAAGCCCTTCAGTATCCCGGCTGCCGGCCTTCAGTTCTTCCAGAATCTTGCCGGATAACGTGCCGTATTCATTTTCTTTGGTATATTTTTCAAGATCAAAATAGACCGTGCCATTGACGATATATGCGAGTCCGTTTTCAAGAATTTTTTCTATAAGATTGATTTGCTCGATGATATGGCCGGTCGCAGTGGGTTCTATACTCGGTCTTTTACAGTTCAAAGCATCCAGGCCATCATGGTAGCTGTTTGTATAATGCTGAACTACTTCCATCGGTTCAAGCTGCTCCAGACGGGCGCGTTTGGCAATTTTATCCTCCCCTGACCCAGTTTCTTCATTTTCGAGATGGCCTACATCCGTAATATTTCGAACGTACCTCACTTTATATCCAATAAATTCCAGGTACCGGACAACGATATCAAATGTTATTGCAGCTCTCGCATGCCCAAGGTGAGGATCCCCATATACAGTAGGCCCGCAGACATATAAACCGACATTCGGGCCATTGATCGGCTCAAATTGTTCAAGGGATCGGGTCAGGCTGTTGTACAGATAAACAGGATAGCGTTCAAAGTCTGGCATGATAAATAATTATGCAACCCCGGTTTACATCTCAGTTTCAGTTCTAATGAAATCTATAAACCTTTGCTTTATTTCATTCTGTTTGAAGGCACCGCGAAATTCGGTTGTAATCGTTGAACTTGCCGAATCCTGTATACCCCTCATGGATACACAAAAATGTTTACTCTCGATGAATACTGCAATATCTTCCGATTCAAGTACGTGTTCAAGCTCATCAGCAATCTGAAGTGTCAACCGCTCCTGAACCTGTGGCCTGCGTGAGTAGTGATCCACAATCCGGTTGATCTTTGACAACCCGATTACTTTACCGCTGCTGATATATGCGACATGGGCTTTACCGATGAACGGAAGAAAATGGTGCTCACAAAACGAACTCACCCGGATGTTTTTCTCGAGTACCATATCATTATACTCGTATTTGTTAGAGAACTTCTTTGCAACCGGTTTGTTCACAGGATTCAGCCCGCGAAAGATCTCTTTAACATACATTTTCGCTACACGGTATGGCGTCCCGCGCAGGCTTTCATCCCGGGTATCAAGCCCGAGAGTTTCCATGATAGCCCTAAAGTGCTTCTGGATGATCTCTATTTTCTGGTCGTCATTCAATTTAAAAGCATCTTCTTTCATCGGGGTTTCAACGGAAGTTGAGATATGATTATCCCCAACTTCTTCATCGGAGGCATTATCCAGACCGACTGTTTCCAAAATCTCTTTATTGTTACTCATGCAACTTTTTCATAATTCTGTAAATTTCAAAGACTTGAAATTTACGGTTTCCTTCCCTGTTTTCATAATCACCCGGGTTCAAACTCATGGCTGTCTGATTGTATTTTTGCCATCATTAACGATCAATTCTCCTTCCTGAAATGATTAATCACTCCGCCTTCAAGCATTACACTCACCTGACGTGGGCTCATAGTATGAACTACTTCAATATCACGGTCTTTTGTTTGGTTTCGAATAAAGATTTTTCCGCCTGAATTCAATTGTTCCCTGATTTCTTGTGCGATCATCATATCTCCTTGCTCGATTTCCTTATAATCTGACTCATTTGCGAACTGTAATGGCAGAATTCCAAAGTTAACCAGGTTCTGCCATCCGATTCTTGCATACGACTTTGCCAGGACGGCCTTTTGCCCGAGGAAACGCGGTGCGATGGCTGCATGTTCCCGGCTTGATCCCTGTGCGTAATTTTCCCCTGCAACAACCACATGCCCACCCTGTTCCTTTTGTGACTGTATAGCCTTTTCATAAAAATGATCATCGATTACAGAAAATGTGAATTTGCTGATTTCAGGAATATTGCTTCTATATGGCAACACATCTGCTCCTGCTTTTAAAATTTCATCTGTAGAAATATTATCACCCATTTTTAACAGTACAGGCACATTAAAATCAGTAAGTTCTTCAAAGTCCGGCAGTGATGTAATATTAGGGCCTTTTACGAGTTCTTTCGTATTTCCGTTTTGAGTTGGCGCAACCAGCATCTCTTTATTGATCAAATATTCATCAGGTTCTCTGAATTGCGGATATTTCATTCCAAAGATCTCTTCCATTCTCCTCGGATCTGTTATTTTACCGGTCAGAGCTGAAGCCGTTGCTGTTTCCGGGCTCACCAGGAATACAGAATCTTCTTTGGTACCCGAACGGTCAGGAAAATTCCTTGGAACCGTTCGCAAACTGTTCTTGCCGGTTGCCGGTGCCTGTCCCATACCAATACAGCCGTTGCAGCCTGCCTGGTGAATTCGCGCCCCGGATTGTACGAGGTTATACATAACCCCTCCCTTAATCATATTCTCAAGGATCTGCCGGGAAGTCGGGTTGATATCGAAACTGACATTTTCATTAACCCTGCGGTCTTTTACCATCTCACCGGAAATCCAGAAATCCCTGTAACCCGGATTTGCTGACGACCCGATATATGCCTGATAAATATCATCACCCTCTACTTCCGTTACCGGCACTACATTTCCCGGGCTGCTTGGAAGTGCGATTAACGGTTCTAGTTCATCCAGAACGATCTCTTCATGGGCATCATAGCCTGCATCCTCATCGGCAAAAAGCTCAGACCACTCATCCCTCCTCCCCTGAAGCGTCATAAATCGTTTCACCTCATGATCAGAAGGAAACACAGACGTAGTTGCACCCATCTCCGTACCCATATTAGCGATAACATGCCTGTCCATTGTATCGAGTTGTTCCAGGCCGGGGCCGTAATATTCCAGGATATAGCCTGTACATCCTTTCACATCGTATCGCCTTAACATCTCAAGTACCACATCTTTGGCACTCACCCAATCGGGAAGTTTTCCCGTCAGTTTTACACCCATGACTTTCGGCATTTTTAAATACATCGGTTCTCCAGCGATCGCAAAAGCAACATCGAGTCCGCCCGCACCGAGTGCAAGCATTCCCATACAACCTGATGCCGGTGTGTGGCTGTCAGATCCAGCAAGAGTTTTCCCAGGCTGTGCAAACCGCTCTGTATGAACCGGGTGGCTTACTCCATTCCCCGGCCTGCTGTACCAAATCCCAAATTTTTCAGC
>SLKH01000071.1 GCA_007134665.1 Balneolaceae bacterium | reverse complement strand
CTCTTTATTGTAGATGGTGTTTATATCGATAATAGTAACTTCGATCCGGGAGGAGAGTTCGGTGCGGGTGCCGATTATGGTAATGCTGCCATGGATATCAACCCGAATGATATCGAATCCATCACCGTACTGAAAGGCCCCAACGCAGCTGCACTGTATGGTTCACGAGCAGCCAATGGTGCTATTATTATTACCACCAAGGATGGCCGCGGTATGGGACGGGAAGGTATCGGTGTTACTGTTAATTCATCCGTTACTTTTGAAGATATTCTGACCCTGCCCGATATGCAGAATGAATATGGCCAGGGCCAGAGAGGCCAGTTTGATTGGGTCGATGGCCGCGGCGGCGGTACGTTCGATGGTGGTGATGAAAGCTGGGGGCCGCCGCTTGATGGCCGGATGATCAACCAGTGGCCGGACGGATCACCGCGCGAGTGGGTTGCCCGACCAAATAACGTACGAGACTATTTCGATACCGGCGTTTCATTTGATAACAACATCACACTGGCTGGTAGTTATGACCAGGCTAATTTCAGGCTCTCATTATCCGATCTTCGCCAGGATGGTATGTTCCCGGCTGAATCACTCGACAGAAACAGAGTCGGGCTGAATGCCGGTGTACAACTTAGCGATGACCTTCGCATTGATGCAAGGGCAAATTATTTCCGGATGCTCGGCAAAAACAGGCCTTCTGTCGGATATACCGGTGATAACCCGATGCAGCAGCTCACCCAGTGGTATGGGCGTCAACTCGATACTCAAAAATTGCGTGAGAATTATATCGATGAAAATGGCAGGCCGGTTAACTGGAACTACAATTATTTTGACAACCCGTTCTGGGTTCAATATCTCAACGGTAACCGGCAGGAGCGCGACCGTTTTCTCGGAAATGTCACTGCACGTTATAACGTGACAGATTGGCTTGCTCTGACTGGTGTGATAGGAACCGATACCTATGCAGAACGACGATCAGACTGGAATGCAGTCTTCTCGGTCACGGATCCTGATGGCAGGTATTATGAAAATGTCAGAAATGTCAATGAATTCACAGCCAACTTCATGGCCGAAATCGAGCAGGATCTGACACAGGATTTCTATCTGTCTGCAAGGGCCGGGACAGAGGTACAGACAAGATCCTACAGGTTTAATTCTGCAGAAGCGCCCGGATTGAACGTACCGTATGTGTACACGATTTCCAACTCTTCTGTTCGCCCGAATGTAAATGATTTTCGCTCTGAAAAGCGAATCAACAGCTTGTTTGGAGCAGCCACACTCGGGTTCAGGGATTATCTATATGTGGACGTAACTGCCAGAAATGACTGGTCATCCACACTTCCGGTTCAGAATAACTCTTATTTCTACCCGTCAGCGAGCCTGAGCTTTGTATTTACCGATGCATTCAACCTGGATCTCGGCTGGCTGACCTACGGCAAGCTGCGTGGCGGCTGGACAAAAGTGGGTAACGATACGGAACCTTACCAATTGCAGGCAGTATTTAATGCTGCAAGTCCGTTTGGAGACACACCGTCCTATTCACTTTCAAACACGATACCAAATACCGAGCTCAAGCCGGAAGAGATCTATTCAATTGAAGTGGGTGGTGAATTCCGCTTCCTGAATAACCGGTTAGGCCTCGATGTTACCTGGTATGAGCAGACAGCCGAGAACCAGATTCTTGCCGCTGATATTTCCAGGGCATCCGGATATTCCCAGCAGTTTATCAATGCAGGCGAGATCCGAAACAGGGGTATCGAGATTGCTGTTGATGCTTCTCCTGTTCAACGGGGTGATTTCATGTGGAACCTGAATGTAAACTGGGCAAAGAATAACAACGAGGTTGTTTCACTTATCGACGGCCTGGATTCATTTATCCACTACGGATCATGGGATGTGACCTCTGAATCACGTCCTGGCCAGGAAATGGGAACTCTCTATGGACGCGGATTCCTGCGTGATGATAATGGAAATATCGTTGTTAATGCAGCGGGTATTCCAATCGTTGACCCGGAAATCAGGCCGTTTGGCAGCTACCAGGCTGACTGGACCGGTGGCATCATGAATACATTTAATTACAGGGGAGTTGAATTAAGCTTCCTGATTGATGCCAAGTACGGCGGTAAGCTGACATCTACAACTTATATGTTTGGCCGATATACCGGAATCCTGAAAGAGACCCTTGAAGGCCGGGAAGGCGGGTTTGTTTTTGATGGTGGCCGTTGGGCTGATGGAGCCGTTAAGCAAGACGGTACACCAAATGATATCGTCGTTGGTGCCCAGGATTTCAATGAAAGAACATTCTTTGGTAATGCTGAATCGCATATTTTCGATGCAACCTATGTGAAGCTTCGGGAATTGCGGGTCGGGTATGCATTGCCTGTTAACTGGTTGACAGAGCTTCCATTCAGGTCTATCGACGTTGCTTTTATCGGCCGGAACTTATGGATTATCCATAAAGAAGCTCCGCACATTGATCCGGAAACGGCATTCAACACCGGAAACGTACAGGGATTTGAGTCCAACCAGTTCCCGTCAACTCGCAGCATTGGTTTCAATGTTCGATTCACACTTTAAGAATCTGAAAAAAGGATATAATTATGATATCAGGTAAAAATCTATTCAAATATATCGCAGCCCTGCTCATAGCGGGCGTACTATTCAGTTCTTGTGATGCAGGCCTGGACGGGTTAAATGACAACCCGAATGCACCTACAGATGTACCTGTAGAGCTGATCCTGCCACAGGCAATTGAAAATTCGATGAACCGCATGTACAGTATGAGTGGTGTCAATGGGTACATCGGTGCTATCTGGGCTCAGAGCTATGCCAAGGTACAGTATACGGACGAAGATCGATACGATTTTTCCGGCCGTATTACGCTGATCAACAGCGTCTGGCAGTCCTATTACGCAACGACCCTGAAGGATCTGAACATAATTCGTCAAAAAGCAATCACCGATGGTAATGTGAATGCACAGGCGATCGCTGAAATCCTGATGGCCTGGAATTACCATCAAATTACAGATCTTTGGGGAGATGTCCCGTTCAGTGAGGCTCTGAAAGGCCTTGAGGAAAATCCGGAAGACCGGATTACAACTCCGAGATATGATACACAGCAGGATATCTATAATGGACTTCTGAGTATGCTGGAAGATGCGGCAAACCGTATCGACCATGGTGCCGGTTCCGTAGGAAGTGCCGATCTGATATTCGGTGGTGATATGTCGAAATGGGAAAAGCTTGCCAACTCACTCAGGCTGAGGATCTACATCAGGATGTCACATGTAGATGAAGGTGCTGCATCAACCGGTATCGCAAGCATTATTAATTCGGGCGTTCCTCTTCTTGAGAGCCATGATGATAATGCCGAGCTTGAATATCTCCCATTCCCGAGCAATAACCCGGTGAATAACTTTGCCAGGACTCGTGAAGATCACAAAGTGAGCCATACAACACTGAGTAGGTTGAATGAACTGAATGATCCCCGAATGAGGATTTATGCAGCACCGATGCGGAACCAGGATGCAGCTCCAACACATGAAATATTCACTGCGTCCAACGGTTACAATTACCAGGGTGTGATTAATGGTGATGAAGATAACAGTCTTGGCCTTGCCGAAGCTTCCACAATGGGACACTACTTTTTGTCGCCAACGTCGCCCGGCCGTATTATGACTTACAATGAAGTTCTATTTATCCGTGCGGAAGCCGCTGCCAGAGGGTTTACAGGTGAGAATGCTGAGGAACTTTATCATGATGCAATCAGTGCATCCATGACCCTCTACTCATCGGAGCGAATCGACCCGGTGCTGAGCAGTTTTCCGGGTGATGTCGCCTTTAACCACCAGGGTTTCAATGCTGATGAATTTCCCGAAGGAATTTCACAGGCCGAAATTGATGACTATCTGGCACAAGCAGAGGTCGCCTGGGTTACCGGTGATGGCTGGAGTGATGCAAACCGTGAGCGTTTATCACTTCAGAAGTGGCTGGCTCTTTACAGCCAGGGTCTTGAAACCTGGAGTGAGTGGAGGCGCCTGGGTTATCCGGAACTGTCGCCCGGACCTCTTGCTGTACTGGAAGAAGTCCCACGCCGAATTCAGTACCCAACCACTGAGCAATCACTGAACAATGCCAATCGTCAGGAAGCTATTTCACGACAGGGTGCTGACAACTATGTGACAAGAGTCTGGTGGGATGTGAATTAATCACCAAATTCTGTAAATAAGTTATAAAGCCTCTCCAATTTATTTTGGAGGGGCTTTTTTTTAGTCGTGAATTGGAGTAAATAGTAGTTGGTAAATAGTAAATAGTAAATAGTCGATAGTAGTAACACAACCAACTACCAACTACCAACTACCAACTACCATCTACCATTTACCATTTACCAACTACTAACTACTAACATTCTTCATTATATTTGCACCCGGTTTTTAATCTAAAACACTGATGGCCTGACAGAAAAAGAACATACATATCTGATTGAACTCAGACACAGATTACATGCTGTCCCTGAAATTTCGGGTGATGAAAAGCGTACATCATCGATTGTTTTGGAAGAACTTGAAGAAACAAACCCGGACAAACTGCACAAGGATATCGGGGGATACGGAATCCTTGCCGTTTATGATTCCGGTAAAAAAGGTCCCTGTATCATGTTACGAGCTGAACTGGATGCATTGCCGATCGCTGAGGAATCCGGTAAGGGTTATAGTTCAACCATTGAAGGCCAATCGCATGCTTGTGGCCACGATGGCCATATGGCCGTTATACTGGGTGTGGCAAGATATCTGAAAAATAATCGGCCCCGGGCCGGAAAAGTGCTCTTACTATTTCAACCTTCTGAAGAAACAGGTGAGGGAGCTGTTCGACTACTGAATGACCCAGTATTTAAGGAATTTCAAATTGACCGGTCTTATGCTTTTCATAATTTGCCAGGATTCAGTAAGAATGAAGTGATCATCAGGGATCAAACATTTGCTTCGGCATCAGTCGGATTGATTTGCAGGCTGAAAGGAGAATCGAGTCATGCTGCATATCCCGAACAGGGCCGGTCGCCTGCACCGATCATAGCTGATATCATATCCTATCTTGATGAAGTAAATGTGCCGGATATAGAAAGTACATCTTACGCGATAGGAACGATTACTTATGCGATGATCGGCGAAAAAGCGTTTGGCATTTCTCCGGGAAGCGCTGAATTCGGTATTACATTTCGGGCTGTAAGTGACCAGTTATTAACAGGCCTCAAAGAGAAAGTCATTCAGCGGGTTGATCATTATTCGAAGCAGTTAAACATAAAAGTAATGAAAGAGGAAATCGAACCATTTAAAGCTACTGTGAATAACGAAGATTGTGTAAATAAGGTTGTCAAGGCTGCTGAAAAAACTGGCCTGGAGATCAGCATTCCCGATCATCCTTTTCCCTGGTCAGAAGATTTTGGGCGGTTTTCGGATACATCGAATATTGCACTGTTTGGGTTGGGGGCTGGAATTGAAAATCCACATCTGCATGCAGGTGAATACGACTTTAATGATGAGCTGATCAAACCTGCAGTTCAACTTTTCAAAGAAATTCTGAACACTGAATGGGAGCAAGTTTGATGTCTGATCTAAATCTGCAGTCATCAACCATTGAACTTTCGAAAAAGGCCCTGGCGAATAATATTGAGTTTTTGAAACAAAAAGCCGGTCCGGGTGTCCGGATTTCATCAGTCATCAAAGGGAATGCATATGGACACGGGATCTCTTCATATCTGCCTATGGCTGAGTCCTGTGGATTGTCCCACTTTTCTGTATTTAGTGCAGATGAAGCTCAAAAAGCAATCATGGCAAGAACGAATACCGATTCACATGTCATGATTATGGGGATGATCCCGGATGATGCAATTGAATGGGCAATTGAGAATGACATCTCTTTTTATATTTTCGAGAGAGGGAGGCTTGAAGCAGCAAAAAAAGCTTCTGATAAGATAAATAAGAAAGCCCGGATTCATCTTCAGCTTGAAACCGGTATGAACAGGGTAGGGATCGAAGAACATGAGTTTGAGTCCATCATTCAATATCTGTTGTCTAATAGGGATTTCATTCAGATTGATGGAATCTGTACACATTTTGCAGGTGCTGAAAGTGTTGAAAATTATGAACGTATTCAGCTTCAAAAAAAGAGGTTTAAAAAAGCTGTGATGAAGTTCAGGTCTCATTTTGACCACATTCCGTCTGTTCATGCGGCCAGTTCTGCAGCTCTTTTGACGTATCCGGATACATTGTACAATATGGTCCGCGTGGGCATTGCACTATACGGTTTCTGGCCCAGCCGCGAGGTATATATGCACCTGCAAAAAAGCGACAGAAGAGAAGGGGAAGATCCATTGAAAAGAGTAATGTGCTGGAAAAGTACGATTATGAGTGTAAAAGAAGTCGATGAAGGACATTACATCGGGTATGGAAAAATGTATAAAACGATTGGCTGCGAGAAAATTGCAACCGTGCCAATTGGATATACACATGGATTCGGACGGAATCTTACAAACAGCGGATATGTACTTGTTAACGGGAACCGTTCCAGAGTGGTCGGGTTAGTGAATATGAATATGATTACGATTGATGTGACGAACCTTGAAAATGTGAAAAGAGGGGATGAAGTTGTAATGATCGGGAAACAAAACGGGCATGAGATAACTGTTGCGTCTTTTGGGGAGATGAGCAATAACCTGAATTATGAGGTTTTGGCGCGCTTGCCGGCGGATATTCCAAGAATAGTAAAATGACCTTAAAGAGAATCTGGTAATGAAGAGAAACTGGCATCATTCAGTAAATGTAGTTGATGCCCGTAATCATAAAAAGGTCAAATATTTGAAACTGGATTAAACTTCTCAGCGCTTCTCATGCTGATATCAACTTTTACAACCCATTCTGTTAAATGCATTACATAAATGTGTAATAATATGTATTTCATATAAAATAAATGATACGCTGATAAAAATTTGAGAGGCAGTAATTTATGTGATTTTTCAAATACGATTTTTAAATGTAAAACAAAATAATTTCTTACCGTGATTGAATGTCGTATAAACAACTTGAAAATGAATCGAAATAAGTGGAATTTATAACCTATGTAAAGTAGGTCAACATCAAGTCAAATCTATGAAGCAGAAAATCGCTTAACCAAGCAAGCTCATCATATATTTGATTCAATCTTTAATTTAAATTTCAATTCATGAAGAAAGCGATACTACTTCTATTCAGTATGGTATTTGCAGCTTCAGTTTCCCTGGCTCAGGACCAATCCATCAGTGGTACTGTAACAGATGCTGGAGATGGTAACCCGTTACCGGGTGTTACGATATTGGTTCCGGGTACTACAATTGGTACTTCTACGGATATAGATGGCCAATATTCACTTAATGTTCCACAGCAATATAATACACTTGAAATTTCATTTGTCGGGTATAGAACCCAGCGAGTGGAAATTGACGGTAGATCGACGATTAATATTGCATTGGAGGAAGATGTGCAGCTCCTCGATGATATTGTTGTTGTGGGTTTTGGTGCTCTTCCAAGAAGGCAAATAACAAGTTCAATTTCACAGGTAAGAAGTGAGGATTTTGCAGACGCAACTCTGACAACTGCTGAACAGGCGATTCAAGGCCGTGTAGCCGGTGTTCAGTTTACAAATACTTCAGGAGTGCTGGGTGCCCCCACATCTATTCGAATCCGGGGTGCTGCTTCCATTTCTGCAAGTACAACACCTCTGATCGTTATTGATGGAGTACCGATTACAAACCCGACAACTTCCGGAAGTTCTGCAATTGGCGAAGGAATGGGAGGCCAGGGGATGAACCCGCTGTTGAATCTCGATCCGAATGATATTGAATCCTTTGAGGTACTGAAAGATGCAGCAGCTTCTGCTATCTACGGCTCAAGAGGCTCCAATGGTGTTATCCTGATTCAAACCAAACAGGGCCGCGCAGGTACTCAGCAGGTTAGTATCAATACCTATGCAGGTATCTCCGATTATACAAACCGGTATGATATGATGAATGGCGAAGAATTTACACGAATCTGGAATGATG
>SLKH01000371.1 GCA_007134665.1 Balneolaceae bacterium | reverse complement strand
GTACCTGCTGTCAGCATCTCATTCTGTGCGGGCGCATATATAATTCCAACGACCGGTTTGCCCTCAATAAGAATCCCGATTAGTGTGGTATACATCGTTATTCCATGGATAAATGACTGTGTGCCGTCTATCGGATCAACAACCCAAACGATGTCATTCTCATCTCCATCACTTCCATACTCTTCTCCAATTATCCCATGATCCGGATATTTTCTGTTAACAAGATCCCGGATGATCTGCTCCGCTTCCCTGTCGGCATTTGTAACTGGTGTTTCATCATCCTTGAATTCAAGATCAAATGATTTTTTAAAATAGTTCAGGGTTGATTTGCCTGCCTCCCGCGCTATAAATTCAGCATCTTTCAGCAGGCTTTTTATTAATTTTTCAGAATGAATATTCGCCATTGAATCTGGTTTTTAAAAATTTTTCAGGATTTGGACCGTTTTTTTTAAATCGTCATCATCCACCTGGAAATGAAACGTAGCCCTGATTGTATTCGGGCCAAAGGAAACCATCCCAACTCCCATTTCTTTCAGTTGTTCTACAACTGCTGCTGCCGTCTGAGTAACGGTATCAAATAAAACGATATTACTTTCAACCGTAGCAGGGTCTATGGAAAATGAATCCATCTCTGAAATCGCAAATGCGAGTTCTTTTGCTCTTCTATGATCTTCTTTTAAATAATCCTGGTGATTGTCAACCGCATACTGCGCAGCTACAGCCAGCAGTCCGGCCTGTCTCATTCCCCCGCCCCACATTTTACGATATCTTCGGGCTAACCTGACATGTTTTGATGAAGCAAGTAGCATCGATCCAACAGGCGCACCGAGTCCTTTCGAAAAACAGATGGACATTGTATCAGAAACAGTTCCATAAAATTCCGGGGATGTACCGGTAGTGGTCATCGCGTTCCAAATTCTGGCTCCATCCAAATGAATCAATAGTTCGTGTTCCCTGGCCTTCTCCATAATTGCGGTCAGCTCGTTTTCAGTGTAACAAGCTCCTCCGCCCTTGTTCGTCGTATTTTCAATTGCTACAACCCGGCTCCGGGGATCCCAGTCATTTTTTGGACGAATACATTGTTCTATTAAATCCGGATCAAGTTTTCCTTTTGCTCCCCGGATAGTACTCAATTGCACCGAAGACAGGTGAGCCGCAGCTCCGGTTTCATAATTGAAAACGTGGCCGGTCTTATCGATAATCACCTCATCTCCCGGTTGCGTTAATATTTTGACAGACAATTGGTTACCCATTGTTCCACTGGGAACAAATAACCCAGCTTCCATTCCAAACATCCTGGCCATTTTTTGCTCAAATTGATTAACCGAAGGATCCTCACCAAACACATCATCCCCCACCTCTGCGGTAATCATCGCATCAAGCATCTCTTTTGTCGGTTTTGTCACCGTATCACTTCTCAGGTCAATCAAGGTTTTTTGATTTTTGAGTTAAAAAGCTATCTGTCAGTTCCTTTCAGAAAATTGCATTATTCATGATTATAAAACCCAATCCCGGTTTTATCACCCAGCTTGCCTGAATCTACCATTTTCACCAGCAAGGGGCACGGCCTGTATTTGGGGTCTTTAAAGCCATCATATAATACATTAAGGATATCCAGGCAGATATCCAGGCCGATAAAGTCAGCAAGTCTTAATGGCCCCATTGGATGAGCCATACCCAGTTTCATCACCTCATCAATATGCTCCGGGCTTCCAACCCCTTCATAAACACAAAAAATTGCTTCATTGATCATCGGCATCAGTACCCTGTTAGAAACGAATCCAGGGGAATCATTGACAGGAACGGGCACTTTTCCCAATTCTCTGGAAATATCTTCAATCAACTTTGTCACTTCTGAAGCGGTTTCAAGCCCGTTTACAACTTCGACGAGTTTCATAACCGGTACGGGGTTAAAAAAATGCATTCCGATGAATCGTTCCGGATGGTCGGTTACTGCAGCAAGCCGTGTAATGGATATGGATGATGTATTGGACGCGATAACCGCATGTTCTCCTGCGTGTTTATCAATATCAGAGAGTACCTGTTTTTTGAGTTTAAATATTTCAGGTATCGCTTCAATAATTAAATCCGCTTTTTTAACAGATTCTCCAAGGTTCAGTGAGGGATGTATGTTATCAAGTGTTTTCAATTTATCTGCATCCGAGATCTTTTCTTTTTGCACCATACGATCCAGGTTTTTCTCAATCGTATTTAAAGCACGATCCAGTAACTCCTGTTTCGTATCCACCAGGTTCACTTCAAAACCATTCATCGCAAATACATGGGCAATTCCATTTCCCATCGTTCCGCCACCAATCACTGTAATAATTTTTATCTGACTCATATCACCTGATAGATTTAGTTTAGAATTGGGCTTTGAGAGTATGTATTTTGTACCGAATTTTCAATTTTACAATACCAAAGATAAGGCGTGTAACTTTCATATATCATGAAAACAACCTTACGAGTAATCCTGTTTATCATATTCCTTCTTTTTGGACTATCAGTTCTTGGAATATATTGGACTTTTTACAAACCATTACCCAATTATTCTGCGACAATCACCTTACCCGGCCTTCAAGCTGAAGTTGATATTCACTGGGATCCGTTTGGTGTTCCCCATATTTACGCTCAAAATGAAACCGATCTATATTACGCAATAGGATATGTGCATGCACAGGACAGGTTGTGGCAAATGACACTGACTCAAATCACAGCAGAGGGGAGATTTGCGGAGTTCTTCGGTGAAGAGCTAATCGAATTTGATGAATACCAACGAACTCTCGGATTTTGGGAGACTGCAAAAAAAATCGAATCTGAAGCTCCCGGTGAAATGCAACAGATTTTAACTGCATACTCAAGGGGGATCAATGATTTCACAGATCAAAACAGTAATAATCTCCCCATCGAATTCACCCTTCTCGGTATTGAGCCGATTGAATGGACACCAACACATTCATACGCACTCTCACGGCTGATGGCATGGGAAATGAATGTAAGCTGGTGGAGTGAGCTGACATTCGCATATCTTGGTGAGATACTTCCTCAATCAACCATGCTTGAACTCTTTCCGGGTTACAGTGATAACCATCCCACTATGATGGATGACCAGATGTCTGCCCGGTTTGCCGAGTCGCTGCTACCGATTGTGGACACAGAATTCAATATCAGAAAGTTATCACAACGGGGCGGTTCAACTACAGGCAGTAATGCTTGGGCAGTTGATGGCAGCCGAACTCTTTCCGGTTATCCAATTCTTGCCGGTGACCCCCATATGGGTTTATCCATGCCCGGACACTGGTATGAATTACACCTTTCCCTGAATGGCAGAAATATTTCCGGCGGAACCCTTCCCGGCGCTCCACTTATCGTTTTAGGACAAAACAAAGAATTTGCCTGGTCCCTGACCAATATGATGGCAGATGATACAGACTTTTTTTTAGAACGCCCTGATCCCGAAGATGAGAACAGGTATATAGTTGATTACCAGAATGGAATACCAATAACTCAACCATTTGATTGGGTTGAAACCGTACTGAGGGTAAAAGATGAGGATGACAGAATTCACAGGGTTCGCACTACCAGGCACGGGCCTGTAATTTCCGATATTTACCCGAACCAGGACCTGACCGGTGACCATATGATTTCTCTGAGCTGGACAGGGCATGAAGTCAGCCATGAACTATGGGCATTGTATCAAATTAACTGGTCAGAAAATATTAATGAGTTCAGAGAAGCCCTCGGGCATTTTAAAGCACCGGGGCAAAATTTTGTTTATGCTGACCGGTCTGGCAATATCGCCATATTCAGCGCTGCCGGCCTGCCTGTCCGCGATCATCACCCCTTGCTTTTCAGAAACGGCTGGGATCCTTCCTACGACTGGCAGGGCTGGATACCATTTGATGAACTTCCACAGATTATCAATCCCGAACAGGGTTTTGTTGCAAACGCAAATAACAAGCTTCATACTGACAGTTACCCGCACTATATCACAAATTATTGGGAACCGCCTTCACGAATCGAAAGAATTGAAGAATATTTTACCAACCACGATACGCTTGATGTGGATCTTTTCCAGGAGATGCAGTTCGATTCATACTCTGTTCATGCCCGTGAAATAATCGAACAGCTCCTGCCGGTTCTCAGGATGGCCGGAGATCCTTACGATTTCACCATGATAGCCCCCTATCTTGAAAACTGGGATTTTCGTTATGATCCCGCATCAACGGCTGCAACAATTATGGATACCTTTTTTATGAAGCTAACCCGTAACACCTTGCTTGATGAACTTGGAGAAGCTGCTTATGAAAGCTTTGTGTGGCTTGAAAACATCCCTGTCAGGGTAATGACCAGGCTGCTGGAAGAAAACAGTTTTTTATTCAATAATATCCATACAGAGGCAACTGAAACAAGAGAAGATATTATTGTACAGAGCATGCAGGATGCCATTGAGTGGCTTACAAGTATGTACGGGCCCGAACCGTTTCAGTGGCGCTGGGAGGCTGTTCATACAATTACCCTGAAGCCACCGCTGTTTGCTGAAGCGAGTGAAACTGATGAAGCTTCTGCTATCCTGAAGTTAATTGTTAACAATCTTCTCAGTAAAGGCCCATATGCAGCTCCCGGACATGGCATGTCACTCAATATGGGCCAATACCGCTGGTTTGAACCTTTTGATATGGTCCTGGGACCTTCAATCAGAAGAATAGTTGATTTTTCATCCTTAAACCGTACCTACAGTGTATTGCCAACCGGCCAATCCGGTAATCCATTATCCGATTTCTTCGGTGATCAAACCGAGTTGTGGCTGAATGGCCAATATCGATACATCTATCAGGACAGCACCTTTTTCCGGGAAACCAGTTATCAGACCATGCGGCTCGTCCCTGGTAACCCGTAAACTATTTAGATTTTCCGTTTGATCTCAAACTTTGACCAGATGCTTTAATTCATTTCAACTTACATTTAACAGACGGTTTTTTTTTTAGAATATCATAACACACTTCTTTTCTATTATGCATTATCGTGACGATATCGGGAATCAAAGTTATCTGTATCGGCTGACAAATTTAATTCTTTTAATTTGCATCATTACCTCCTGTAAAAGTACCGGTGCAACTTTTGATGGAGACACCGGTCAGAGAGAGTTTGAAATCCCCCTGGCCCAACCAGATGCTGATCAACCAATACCTCCTGATGAACAGGTGGAGCATAATGTAACTGTCGATATCGATTCGCTGATTCAAACTTTGACACTCCGTGAAAAAATCGGGCAGCTTTTTGTGATACCGGTTAATGGAACATTCAGAAATGAGCAGGATCAGCGTTACCTGGAGTGGAAACGGCTTATTGAACAATATCATGTTGGAGGACTCATTTTTATGAGTGGTGATATTTATGGCCAGGCAGTATTGACTCAGAAATTTCAACAGATTTCAGAAATTCCGCTGTGGATTTCCCAGGATATGGAATTCGGAGCGGCAATGAGAGTTTCGGGTACAACAAGGTTTACACCTTCAATGGGAGTAGCAGCAACCGGGAACCCTGAAAATGCCTTTCTTAAAGGGCAAATCACTG
Source organism: Balneolaceae bacterium (assembly GCA_007134665.1). GTDB lineage: Bacteria > Bacteroidota > Rhodothermia > Balneolales > Balneolaceae > SKRC01. The sequence goes on along the minus strand of SLKH01000371.1, from coordinate 2,515 downwards.
CAAGAGAGGCAAAAGCACTTGGAGTTCACCAAATCTATGCGCCGGTTCTCGATGTCAATAACAATCCGGATAATCCGGTGATCAATGTCCGGTCATTCTCTGCCGATCCCGAAATTGTTTCAAAGTTCGGGCAGGCATTCATTGACGGAGTAGAGAGCGAGGGATTACTTGCAACAGCTAAACACTTTCCCGGGCATGGAGATACCGATACAGATTCCCACCTTGCCCTTCCGGTCATCAATCACTCTTACGACAGGCTTGAAACCATCGAATTACATCCGTTTCGCTATGCGATTGATAACGGCCTCAGAAGCATTATGAGTGCCCATATAGCCTTTCCGAATATCAGTTCAAACCCTGAGACCCCCGGCACTCTTGATCCCGATATACTCGGACGTATTCTTGCTGACAGCCTCGGATTTGATGGCCTGATTGTAACAGACGGGCTTGAAATGAGTGGAATTACCACAAAATATTCACCCGGTGAGGCTGTGGTCAGATCTCTTCAGGCAGGAGCGGATGTTATGCTGATTAGCCCGGATGAGATGACAGCTATTTATGAGGTTGAAAAAGCCGTCGAACGCGGAACTTTGAGTGAAGAACGAATCGATCAATCTCTGAGAAAAATCCTTCATTTAAAAAATGAACAGGGCCTTTTTGATTCAGTTATAATTGATATTGAATCGATCGGAAGAGAAATCAATACTCCTCTTTACAGAAAAACAGCCGGACGAATAGCGCGGGAGTCAGTTACTCTTCTGAAGAATGATGGGGATATACTGCCCATTTCAGATTCAAAATACCAAAGAATTGTCGTTGTATCTGTTGCCGATGACCGATCCGGATCTACCGGAACATCATTTGCAAGTGAATTACGCAAATATCATTCAAATGTTTCTTTCCATGTACTCGATCAAAGAACCGGTACAGATGAAAAGATACAAATACTCGATGATGCCGGATCTGCTGACCTCTTAGTCATCGGATCATTTATATTCGTAAGATCACATCAACCCATGCAACTAACCGAGGAGCAGCATACATTTCTGAATCAGCTTCAAAACCTCAATAAACCCTCAGTTTTAATTGCATTTGGTAATCCCTATGTGCTGAATGACCTGAAAAATACGGACGTTCATATGCTTGCCTGGTCAGCAACAACTCACCAGGTTCGGAATACAGTACCGGCACTATTTGCAGGCCAGACAATTTCCGGAAAATTACCAGCACCTATTCCCGGTTTATATGAAACAGGAGAAGGTATTGATATCCCGCAATCCGGATTGCGCCTTGATATGCCCGAATCAGTTGGTTTACGTACAGATTCACTGATGATACTCGATGAAATGATGCAAAGTGCCATAGAAGATTCGATCTATCCGGGTGGTTCAATCGCAGTGGTAAAAGATGGTGTTCTCGCATGGCACAAAGGGTATGGCTATCATGATTATGAGAAAACCAGGCCGGTCTATGAGACCGATGTGTTCGACCTGGCATCCATAACAAAAGTAATGGCTACTGCCACTGCTATTATGAAATTATATGAAGATGGAGAAATTTCTCTCGATGACAAAGTTTCGGACTATATCCCTGATTTTGATGAACCCGGAAAGGAATTCATTACGATCAGGCATCTATTAACTCACACTTCAGGATTGCCTGCATTTCAAATCTATGTTGACAGGTATCATACAAGATCCGAGATTCTCAGGGCAATCAGAAATGAACCACTTATCAATACGCCCGGTGAAGAGTATGTGTATAGTGATCTCGGATTTATACTATTAGGTGACATCGTTGAAATCGTAAGTGGTATCCCACTCGACAGGTATATTCGAAGGTATTTTTTTTACCCGATGGGTATGAATGCTGCACACTTCAACCCGTCACGTTTAGGCAACTGGATGAGCAATCGAATTCCACCCACCGAAATTGATGATATTTATGAGCGAGGGGTTGTTCAGGGAGTTGTACACGATGAACGAGCATACTTTATGGATGGCGTTGCAGGTCATGCCGGATTGTTCGGTTCCTCCATGGATCTCGCAATATGGGCACAAATGTTACTAAATAATGGGTATTATAAAGGGCGCCGTTATTTAGAGCCGGAAACCGTTGAACTGTTTACAAGTTCACAGTCACCGATCAATGAACGGGGTTTGGGTTTTGACCGAAAGAGCGGAGAATTCAGCAGTGCAGGGGCACTGACCGGTAAACGAACATTTGGGCATCTCGGTTTTACAGGAACCAGTATTTGGATCGACCCTGATCATAATCTCGCTATCATATTACTGACAAACAGAACATATCCGCATCGAAGTTATGGATCTGAAATCAGAAATATTCGTCCTCAAATTGCCGATACTGTAATGCGAAGTATTACTGACTTATGAACTGGAACCGACTGAGGAAGAATTCATATACACCCTATTCAGGCAATTCAGATTGTTGCCTTGTCACCGGAAGTGATGATATACTATATCCCGGAGTCAGAATTGAAAATGCTTCTTATCCC
>SLKH01000178.1 GCA_007134665.1 Balneolaceae bacterium | reverse complement strand
TAAACATCCGTATATACCACATGTAACCCTTGGAAGAATCAATGATCACTCACTGAAAAAAGCAGATTTAATTCGTCCTGAATCTGAAATTTCGAGCCGAAAATTCACAGTGAAACACTTTAAGCTCTATCAGAGCTTTCTGCAACCTGAAGGGGCCATTCATAAAATATTAAAGGTTTTTCGGAGCAAACAGATGTAAGACTGATTCGGTCGAGGAAGTGCCATTGGGCGCTATCAGAATGTGACTTTAAACAGTAGAAATGAAAAAAATGATCCATCTTTTATTGATCGTAGCGGTTGGCTACATTGCACTCGTGGGATTTCTGTATCTGATGCAGAGCAGCATGATTTTTTTACCTGACAAAAATGTGTCAGTTGATCCGGGAGACATTGGCCTGGATTGGGAAGATGCACGATTTGAAACGGCAGATGGTAAACGTCTGCAGGGCTGGTATATCCCTGGTGCAGATTCCCGGTACGTTCTTTTGTTTTCACACGGAAATGCAGGGAATATTTCACATCGTCTTGGGTTTATCGAAATGCTGCATGAGCGTGGTATCTCCACTTTTATCTATGATTACCGCGGTTATGGAAATAGTGAAGGAAGGCCGACTGAGAAAGGACTTCAAAAAGATATAGAAGCTGCATGGGATCACCTGATCAATAAACTTGGATACAGTTCCGGACAGATCGTTTTATTTGGCAGATCTTTGGGTGGGCCCTTCTCTGCAAAACTTGCCACCAGTATCAATCCGGCTGGCCTGATACTGGAGTCTTCATTTACAAGCGCGAAAGATGTGGCTTCTGATATCTATCCTTTTATTCCTTCTTCCATCCTTCGCTTTCAGCTCGATACGATTAGCTATTTGAGTGATATTCAAACTCCGGTGTTGATTATGCACAGCCGGGATGACGAAATAATTCCATATCACCATGGTGAGGCATTGTTCACAGCAGCACCTGAGCCAAAATATTTTACTGAATTAAGAGGTGGGCATAATGATAATTTTATCGCGTCAGGTGAATTCTATTTTGATGAATTGAGGAACTTCCTGTCTGAACTGGATTGATTTAAAAAACCTGGAAAACATTTGAAAACTAATGTGAAGGTTTCTTTCTTCAAGCCTATATTTGTCTGAATATGAAAACTTATTAGCAATCTAAAAAGCCCCCTCTGCATGTACCTGATTTTTGATACAGAGACGACAGGATTACCCCAGGATTTTTCTGCACCGTTAACTGATTTTGATAACTGGCCTCGCTGTGTGCAACTGGCATGGCAGCTTCACGATCATACAGGAAAGCTGTTATCCAGTAAAAATTTCATCATTCAGCCAGACGGATTTACAATCCCATTCAATGCAGAGAAGGTGCACGGTATATCAACACAGAGAGCTGAAGAAGAGGGTGTGCCGCTGGAAGTAGCGATGGATGCCTTTGGCCGGGATCTTGAGAGAACTGATTTTGTGATCGGCCATAATCTCGATTTTGATCTCAATATTATGGGTTCGGAGTATTTACGTGCCAATCGGGAAAATCCATTTACGGATAAGATACATATAGATACAAAAGATGATGCAACCGATTACTGCAAGCTTCCCGGAGGCCGCGGGAAATATAAATGGCCGACTTTGTCGGAACTACACGAAAAATTATTTGACGTCGGATTTGAAGAAGCACACAATGCTGAAGCTGATGTAGATGCAACAGCTCGCTGTTTCCTTGAACTTGTTCGAATTGGGGTGATACAATTACACTTTCCGCGAGGATATGATGATCTGAACAAGCCGGCCGGTTCCTACATTGATCAGGAACTGTATATGGATACAGTAAGGGATTTAAAAAGCAGAGAAGTACAGAGTGATGATGATAAAAAAACCGGGGTAATTGATCTGCCTAAAGCAGCCGCTGCGGGGAAAAGTAAAGCCCCATATACCCATCTTCATGTCCATTCGCAATATTCCGTTTTACAAGGCACAGCCAGTGTAACGGATCTTGTCAAAAAAGCAAAGGAAGATGGGATGCCGGCTGTTGCCCTGACCGATCTCGGTAACATGTTTGGTATTTTCAAATTTGTAAAAGCAGCAAACAGTGAAGGAATTAAACCGATTGTCGGTTGTGAATGTTATTTCGTTGAGGATCGGCATAAAAAGAAATTTACCCGTGAAAATAAAGACAAAAGATACCAGCAATCTTTTCTTGCAAAAGACATGGATGGATATCGGAATCTTGCGGAGCTCTGTTCACTGGGTTATGTTGAAGGATATTATTACAAATTTCCCAGAATTGACCGGGAAATTGTAGAAACCTACAGAGAGGGCTTGATAACAACAACCGGAGGGTTACTTGGAGAAGTACCTGACCTGATTTTAAACCGGGGGGAGGAGGTAGCTGAAGAAGCATTTCAATGGTGGCATAATCTGTTTGGCGATGACTTTTATGTAGAATTGATGCGTCACGGATTGGAAGAAGAGGAAAGAGTGAATGAAATTTTACTCGGGTTTGCACAGAAATACGGAGTCAAAGTAATTGCTACAAATAATGCATTTTATCTCGACAAGAAAGATGCAAAAGCTCATGATGCACTTCTCTGCATTGATAATGGCGAATTGATCAGTACTCCCATTGGGAAAGGCAGAAATTCACGGTTCGGTTTTCCGAATGATGAATTTTATTTCAAAACACAGGAAGAGATGAAAGCGCTGTTTGCCGACATCCCTGAAGCCATTAGCAATACCGGTGAAATTGTGGAGAAGGTAGAACCCATCGATTTACAGAGAGATGTTATTCTTCCAAATTTCCAGTTGCCCGGAGGATTTGAGAGTGAAGATGATTATTTACGGCATTTAAGTTACGAAGGAGCCCGGCAGCATTACGGTGAGCTTACTGATGAAGTATCAGGCCGTATCGATCACGAGTTGAATATAATTAAGACAATGGGTTTTGCCGGGTATTTTCTGATTGTACAGGATTTTATTGCAGCGGCAAAAAAGATGAATGTATATGTCGGGCCGGGCCGGGGGTCGGCAGCTGGGTCTGTAGTTGCCTACTGTATCGGAATCACCAACATCGATCCATTGAAGTACGATCTGCTTTTCGAACGGTTTTTAAATCCGGAGAGAGTGTCCATGCCGGATATCGATATCGATTTTGATGATGACGGCCGGCAAAAAGTGATCGATTATGTGGTTGAGAAATACGGGAAAGACCAGGTTGCTCACATTATAACATTTGGTACGATGGCAGCCCGTTCGTCGGTTCGGGATGTAGCCAGGGTACTTGACCTCCCTCTGCCTGATGCAGACCGAATCGCGAAAATGGTACCTGAAACCATTGGTATTTCCCTTGAAGAGGCTTTCAATGAGGTCAAAGAACTCCGGGAGATCAAGGAAAAAGATGACCTCGAAGGCCAGACACTTCAGTTGGCTGAAACGCTTGAAGGATCAGTCAGAAACACGGGAATTCATGCAGCAGGTGTGATCATCGCCCCGGATAAACTTACCAATTATATCCCGGTCTGTACAGCGAAAGATGCTGAACTCTATGTAACGCAGTTTGATGGCAAGGTAATTGAAGATGCAGGAATGCTGAAGATGGATTTCCTGGGGCTGAAAACCCTGTCCATCTTAAAAACCGCAATTGAGATGGTGAAGGAAAATCACGGCAAGGAATATCATCTGGATGATATTCCGCTGGATGATCCTAAAACATTTGAATTGTATCAAAGCGGCAGTACCATCGGCACATTTCAGTTTGAATCAGACGGGATGCGTAAATACCTGAAGCAGCTGAAACCAACGGATATAAATGATCTGATTGCGATGAATGCCTTGTACCGGCCGGGCCCGATGCAATTCATCCCCGATTATATCAAGCGTAAACATGGGAATGAATCGGTGAAATATCCGCATGAAGATCTCAGGGGAATACTTGAACCCACATACGGTATTATGATCTACCAGGAGCAAATCATGATGGTGGCTCAGAAAATGGGGGGTTATACACTTGGAGAAGCGGACGTTCTGCGGCGGATTATGGGTAAAAAACAACCTGAATTATTGCCTCCTGAAGAAGAGAAATTCATGAAACAGGCTGTGGAGAAAGGGTATGATAAAGAAACGGCCAAAGATGTGTTTGATAAAATGGCATTGTTTGCCGGTTACGGCTTTAATAAATCCCATTCAGCTGCCTATTCGGTGGTAGCGTATCATACTATGTATTTCAAGGCGAATTACATAGAAGAGTTTATGGCTGCAGTTCTGTGCCATAATATGAATGATATCAAGAAAGTATCCTTTTTCATTGAAGAGTGTCAGCGCATGGGTATTGCCGTTGACCCGCCGAATATAAATACTGCAGAAGGCCGATTCTCAGTTAAAGAAAGCAGGGTGCAATACGGTATGTCTGCGATAAAAGGAGTAGGGTCGGGAGCGATTGAACAAATTGTGGAGGAACGAAATGAGAACGGGCTATTTACTTCGGTTTTTGATTTTGCTTCACGGGTAGATACACGAGTATGTAACCGAAGGACTATAGAAAGCCTCATCCAGGCCGGGGCATTTGATGAACTTCATAATAACAGGGCACAACTGCTCGAAAGCATAGAAGATATTTTGAACTATGCCGCCAGAAAACAGGAAGAGAACAGGTTAAACCAGGTTAGCCTCTTTGGAGATGCAAGTTCAGGAGGGATGGGTATGGCTGAACCGAAACTCAGGGAGTGTGAACCGTGGTCAAACATCATGAGACTAAACAAAGAACGGGACCTGATCGGCTTCTATTTGAGCGGACATCCGCTCGACAGGTACCGGGAAGATATCAGCTTGTTTTCGAGTCATACGCTTGAACCAGCTCAATTGCAAAACCTGAGTAACAAGTCGAATGTGCGGGTTGTAGGAATTATCACTTCCGTAAAAAGAGTTACAGACAGGAAAGGCAGGCCATTTGCTTTTGTGACTCTGGAAGACCTGGCAGGAACGATTGAAGTTATAACATTTAACGATGTTTATGACAGCAATCTCGGAATGATTCAAACCGATACAATCGTAATGGTAGAAGGGCATATAGATACCAGGGATGACAGGCCCAAAATTATTGCAAAATCACTTGAACGGGTGGAGAATTTACGGGAGAAGTATCAGGATCAGCTTCAATTGAATCTTGAAATTGAAACGGAAATGGTATCAAAAGACGATTTGAATCAAATGGCCACTCTTTTTAGCCTGCATAAAGGAAATACACCGATCAAACTGTTGATTCACAGTAAAGAAGCAGAAAAACCGATCCCCATGAATGTGAGAAAATATGTGGTGGAACCCAGCAATGAACTGCTTGGGAGCCTGAGAAGTATAATTGGAGATGAGTCGGTCGGCTTGATCAGGTCATCCGGATAGATAATCTATTATAATCAATCAGATAGCTAAAAGTGATATGATCTAACGGTATGAAACTGCTATCTTTTCAATTGAAAAACAGAAATCAAATCATTTTTGGAAAAAATATTGTTACTAAAGTGACATGAAATTTATATAACCATTAAGATTTTCAATTCAAAATAGATTAAATAAAAAACGTTATGTCAAAACCAATAGAATTTACAGACAGCAATTTTGCGGAAGAAGTAGAAGAATCAAATAACCCGGTTCTTGTAGATTTCTGGGCAGAGTGGTGTGGCCCATGCCGGATGGTAGGGCCGGTTGTTGAAGAATTAGCCGGTGAATACGAAGGAAAGGCAAAAGTCGGTAAAGTGAATGTAGATCACAACCCGGAAGTTTCAGTGAAATACGGTATAAGAAGCATTCCCTCACTATTGATTTTCAAAGATGGTGAAGTTGTGGATCAGATCATAGGAGCAGTTCCCAAAAATCATATCAAAGAAAAACTGGATGCACAGTTGGTGTAAGCCGGGGAGGGTTAGCCTGAATAACTGTGAGATATCCGGATTAACGGTAGGATCTTCATACATTCATAAAAAAAAGTTCAAACTTTTTAGTGAGTCTTACGTCTAATAAAGCGTATTCCCATCTATAAGTATGAAATGAAAGTGTTTGTTTAGTTGAGGTCACTTATTCAAATCACTTAATTCGTACCTATCGGAAGGCGATTCATTGGAATCGCCTTTTTTTTTGGGGACAATTTGAAGTCATTATAGAATCTATAGAGATACATTTTTTTGCAATTTAATCGTTGCCAATTAGAAACTAAGTCTTAATTTTAGCCGTTCTGTGTTAAAGGAATTCAATGCATCTGCAATTTTATGAATAAAGTTGTTAAACGAGTACTTACAATATCAATAATACTGTTGGTTTTTAGTGCACTCGCCTGGCCGAAAGTAAAGCCACTGATAAGTTCACCTTCAAATGATCTTTCGGAGAATGAAAGTGTGCAGCAAAATTTGCTGAATGTGGAAGGCGTAGTAATGGAGTATGAACAGCTTGAAGACAAAATTTTTACTACAGGAACGGTACAGGCTAACGAAGTGGTTGATTTGCGATCAGAAATTGCGGGGAAAATTACTGATATCCTTTTTGAGGAAGGCCGGGCTGCTGAACAAGGCCAATTATTGGTGAAGATCAACGACAGTGAACTCCAGGCGCAGCGCCGGCGCGCGCAATTTCAGTTAAACCTTGCTGAGCAGAGAGAGCAGCGCCAGGAACGTCTGCTCGAGCGTGGTGGAATTAGTCAGGAAGAGTATGATGCAACAGTAAATGAAGTGAATGTATTAATCTCTGAACTTGATCTGATCGACGCACAAATTGATAAAACAGAAATCCGGGCTCCTTTTGAGGGAATGATTGGGTTGAAATTTGTGAGTACCGGGAGTTTGATTTCATCAGATACGCATATCGCAACATTAAACGACATTGATCCTGTAAAAATCGATTTCTCAATTCCTGAAAGATATTTTACCCGTGTTCATGTGGGAGACAAAATTCAATTCACTGTACAAGGTAACGATTCAACATTTGTCGGGGAAGTTTATGCGATTGAACCAAGAATTGATGCACAAACCAGAACTTTGCAGATTCGTGCATTAAGCTCTAATCCCGATGGAATTTTGGTACCTGGAGCATTTGCAAATATTGAATTGATTCTTGAATCAGTGGATGATGCTTTAATGCTGCCGGCAATTGCGGTTATTCCGGAACTCAACAGGCAGAAAGTTTTCAGGTATGAAAATGGGTCAGTCACCCAGGTGGATGTGACGACAGGCATTCGAACTGATCGTGCAGTCAGGGTGATTGACGGTGTTGCACTGGGCGACACCATCTTAACCACCGGCCTTCTTCAGGCCAGGGAAGGTATGGGTGTTCAACTAACTAATGTACGCAAATCCAGTGAACGATGAGTTTAACATCTCTTAGTATCCGCAGGCCGGTACTCGCTTCGGTAATGTCAATCGTTATCGTGCTCTTTGGAGTGATTTCTTTTTTTATGCTTGGTGTCAGGGAATATCCGGCTGTAGACCCGCCCGTTGTTACCGTTCGAACCGATTATGTCGGTGCCAGTGCTGATGTGGTTGAATCACAGATTACCGAGCCGCTTGAAGAATCTCTGAATGCGGTATCAGGCATCCGAACTCTTTCGTCGGTTAGCAGAGAAGGTGCAAGTACGATTACGATTGAGTTTAATGTAGATATGGACCTGGAGGCAGCAGCAAATGATGTTCGTGACCGGGTTTCCCGTGCACAGCGTATGCTTCCGGCTGATGCAGAACCACCAACGGTTACCAAAGCAGATGCTGATGCAACACCGATCATTTTTCTAAATGTTAACAGCGATCAGCGGGACCTGCTCGACCTCACATCTATTGCTGAGAATATTTTCAAAGAGCGTCTGCAAACCATTGAAGGGGTTAGTGAAATCCGTATTTGGGGTTCCCGTCAATATGCCATGAGGCTCTGGATGGACCCGTTGAGGCTTGCAGCTTACCAGCTTACACCTCTGGATGTGTTGAATGCACTGAACAGGGAAAATGTGGAATTGCCTTCCGGCAGAATTGAAGGGTTTACGACTGAACTCACAGTCAGGACTATGGGGCGTATGACAACCCCTGAAGAGTTTAATAACCTGATTATTTCAGAAACAGGCGG
>SLKH01000381.1 GCA_007134665.1 Balneolaceae bacterium | reverse complement strand
TGGGAGAGTGGGAGAGTGGGAGAAATGTCGCAATATCTTGTTCAGGGCATGTACAAAATCCCGCCGGGGATGGCAGAATATAGCCACGCGACTTTAGTCCGTGGTCGATGGCATTGGCCGAATCACACCCCGAGGCAATGATTCCAGGCAAGACTCCAATCGGTGACGAAGGGGTGCCGGATGGAACGCTGAAAGGAGCTCGGTGCACAGGTTCGTATGTTGATGTACGACGGATAGCAATGGTTATTGATTCCCATCTTTTTTCTCGCTGAGGTACGCAGATGAATCCGCAGAACCTCGCAGAAATTCTGCGTTAATCAGCGTTAACTCAGCGATACACTGCGAGCAATAACACTGATTACATTCCGGGTTGTAATCGTATTTCATTTTCATTCATCCTGATTGGCAACAGCGATATCAGAATCATATTTCTTATCACCTGGTTCTTTATCCGTCTTTTCTTTCACGGGTTTTAAATCAGAATCTGTCGAGAAGTAAGAAAAGAGAAGAAATAAAATGAGGTTCGTACTTTTTTTCAGGGCACTTGAAACAAGTAACATCCCTGCAACGGCGGCAGTTGCCATATCGAGCATGCGGGATAGTTCAATCCCGGCCCACATAAAGATAAGGTCCCGGCTTGGCAAAAACGGAATCCGGTTTACCATAATGATGATTGCGACAAACAGGAACCAGACGGATAACGGGGTATCCGGTATAACAACTGCCCACTGAATGATTAATAAACCGTGATGTAATAAAAACCGGGTCAGGTATATGATAAATACGATTATCGCTTTCCTGATGGGGAGTTCAAAGATATATTTCCTGAATTGGATAATCAGGACAACAAGTGCCGCCGCAATTACAACTGCCGTAACTACGTATACCAGGTCAATATTTCCGACCATCTCTTCGATATTAATGACGCCGGTAAAAACCAGTATACCTATCAGGGTAAAAGCGACGAGGTTTGATGAAAGTGCAGAGATGATATTATTATCCCGTACATTTTTTAGAATTTCCCAGTCCCGTTTGTCAAGATACTTTCTCGCCCACATGAAAAGGTAAAATTCACCGGAATACCCCATTACTTCTTCATTGTACACTCGCTTTGTAAGAAAGGCTTTGAACAATTTTCTTTTTTTGATTGGCCAAACCTGCCTGTATATAAAAACTTCACCGATTGGCAGCGTCAAATAGAGAATGAAAAAGAGTAGGTAAAAGAGTGGGTGAACCGGCAGGTTCCTTAATACTTCTCCCCAGCCTATTTCAAAAAGCTGGAAGATGATAATTCCGACAATGATTAAAATGACAAATCTGCGGATATATTTTTGCACCTGCTTAGCCCTGGGACTGTGGGTAAATTCTTTCCAGGTTTTACTAAACTTTTCTGTTGGACTCACGAAAGGTTATTCAGCGTTATGATATTTAGCCCAGAGTATAATCTTAAAATGTCAAAACCCTGTTAATCTGTGGGTACCAAATCCGGTTCAACATTATTTAAAAGATGGTTAAATTCCGCCATAATTTTATTCTTTTGTTTTTCCCTGAAATGTTCGAATCCCTGTAAACAAACAAAGCGAATACAGTCATTTTTTATATCATTCAGCTTTTTATTGACAGAAAAGTCAAAGTCCATCTCTCCATTTATCATTACATAATCTTTCGTATCTCTTAGTACAGCATGTTTATTTTTTATTTCCAGATGATTTGCAAGAAATATGGCAGAAAATTGATCTGTATTTCTGAAGCGATATTTGATGTTGTTATTAAACAAATGAGGGTTCTCACTAAAAAATTTTTTTAATGTCTCTGTCCGGACAGGATGCGGTACATGTGGTGCCCTGAAAAAACTGTTCTTAAGACCTGCATATGATGCCGAACGAATTTGAAGCAACAGGTGCATTGACCTGGTAATGCCCAAAATGCGTTTGGCAGCAATACTGAACAAATCATTAATTTTCAGGCGAAATGGGCCATAATTTTTTAAAGAGCTCCAATGGCCTCGCAATACTACCTTGCCATCCCTGAAAAAATGATTTGGCCGAACCTCTTTGGTTATGATAAAATCATCATTGAAATAAATAAAATAGGGAGCTAACCCCGGGATTCTCCACAGGCCTGTTTCAATAGTCCGGGTATTAAAAGTTGGCAGTGCCCAGTCATATGACTCAAAAATTTCTTTATGATCAACAATATTTACATTGTACTTCGATTGCAGGTCCGGAGTCAGAAATTCAGGTACCTGATTGTCTGTGACCAGGTGAATTTTTCGAATCCATGGTGCAAATTTATGAATAGAAAGAATGCAATACTCCAGTTCGCCATTATCGAGAAACCGCGTTCTGTCTCGTCCGGTAATCAGCTCATTTTTAAATTCACCGGCCCTGGCAGAAAGTGCATTCAATCTTTTAATTCGGTGGACTTCATCGTCACCATTTACCCACGTGATTACAGCATCAATCTGCATTGTATCTATCAATCATATAAAGGTTTACGAGGAAATGTAAAAAAAACCGTTATCTCAACTAACTGTAAAGTTCTCGGGATATAAGACTGTGTGAAATTTGAAACACAGACTCTATACTAAAGGTTAACCAGACAGATGTATTTTTACTAAAAGATGATCTTATTGGCTAATTGTAGCACTGATTTACATAATTTAAAAATACATATCTATCTCATTGTTTGCCAGTAAGTTTCTCAAGTCTTCAATGTTACGAACCAGTTCTGTCCAAAACATTTAAATCGATTAGATAAAACAACCGGGATCAATTTCAAAGTTATTAAGTAATCTATATTTATGAGTGCATAGCTCAGGTTAATTTTAATTGGAAAATACCTGCTGAATAATCCGCATGAAAAGCTTAGATTGTGGACAGCCGTTAATGTGATCCCGGCTTAAAAAGATGACTGTTCCTTCAGGTTTATTCAGCTCAGTTCATATGAAAAGAATCTTACTCATTTCTTTACTATTCATTTCGATATCCGGATGTGCACTATTTCAGTCGCTTTCAAGTGTTCAATCGCCCTCCGTCAGTTACAAAGATTTTCATGTTGACGGTTTTTCATTTCAGGGGATGGATTTTCTGTTCGATTTTGATGTCACCAATCCAAATAACGTGGATATTCGGGCTGAAAGCTACCAGTATGAGTTTTTTATTAATGATGAGTCTCTGATTACCGGGAATCGAACCGAGAGGGTTGAAATATCGGCCAGCAATACACAGACGATACAGGTGCCGGTGTCCATGAATTTTCAGGAACTTTACAGGGCAGGCCGATCGGTATTAGAGCGGGACAGCATCCGTTATCACCTTGCAACGGAAGTTGAGTTTGATTTGCCGGTATTGGGGAGCAGAAGAATTCCTGTACGTGCCGAAGGGTATTTGCCGGTAATCCGGATACCGAAAATCAGTTTTGAAGGGTTTGATATCCGTCAGTTAAGCCTGAATGGAGCTGAATTTGCAGCGAGAATCAGGGTTGTTAACCCCAATACATTTGGATTCAGTTTCCGGAATTTCGGCTACCGGCTGGAAGTCAATGACAGTGAATGGGTTGATTCAACTCTCGGTGAGCCACTTCAGGTTGAAGCCAATTCTGATACAGAAATTGAAATACCAGTCAGGCTTAGCGGTGCCAGCCTGGGGACTGCCGTACTGCAAATCTTGTCAGGGAACCAGGTATTCAACTATACAATAAGTGGCGGTGGCGAGATTGACCTTGACCTGCCTTTTGTCCGGGATACAGCATTCCTGCCATTTCATTTATCGGGACAGCACAGGTTGAGCAATTGATTGTTTATATTAGGGCTTGATCTTTTATGAAGTAATCACTTGAATCTGAAAATGACTAACCTGATTTAAATTTATGTGGGTAGCTGAAGCATTTGGTAAAATTAACCTGGGATTGAATGTTTTGGAACGGCTGCCAACGGGATATCACAGAATAGAAACAGGATTCTGTTTCATCGAATGGAAAGACCGTTTTGAAGTAAAAAAGTCGGAGGCATACCATTTAAAATTATCCGATTCCTCTGTTCTGGCAGATGAATACAATTTGATTACGAAAGCATACAGGTCTTTTGAAAAGTATGTAGGGCTGAAGAATCATTATTCGTTTAATGTAATAAAAAATATACCTGCCGGAGCAGGTTTGGGCGGAGGCAGCAGTGATGCGGCTTTAACTCTCAGAATCCTGAATAAACTTGAAAACGCCGAACTCACCTCTGATGAGCTTATTGACCTTAGCCGTGAACTGGGGTCGGATATCGCCTTTTTTTTAAAAGGGAAACCAGGCATTGGAACGGGACTCGGCCAGGAAATAAAATCACTGGATATCCAGCCAGATAATTGGATCGTATGTGTATTTCCGGGATTTGAAAGTTCAACTCAGGAAGCCTATAACCATTGTGAACCAAATCCGGAACCCGATTTTGATTTGGAAACAATATTATTGAATGAACCTGTTGACGAGTGGCAATATCTGCTTCGGAATGATCTTGAGCCCCCGGTCATCGCAAAAAGCCAAATTGTTGGAAATATTAAAGACCAGCTCTATGAATTTGGTGCTGAATACTCTTCAATGAGCGGAAGCGGTTCCACTGTTTTCGGGTTGTTTGACCAGGATTTTGTTGCAATTAATGCGTATGAGTCGTTTCATGATCTTGGGTTTCAGGTAAACCTGACAAGGCCAAAATTTAAGCCCGACTATGGAATTTATTTGAAAGAGTAGGTTGTTAATCAATTATACCATCAGTTTAATCAATAATTAATTATGAGCAAGAAGAAATCGATTTCAACCCGAACAGGAATGGATAAAGACGCTTTTCGGGAAGATATAAAAGAGCATCTCAGATATACCCTGGCAAAAGATGAATTTTCAATGACTGAATGGGATAATTACCGAAGTGTTGTGTTGGCACTGCTCGACAGACTTCATGACAGGTGGCTTAATACCCAGCAGACACACTACAATAAGGATGCAAAGCGGGTATATTATATCTCAATGGAGTACCTGATTGGGAGACTGCTTGAGAACATGCTTGTCAATCTTGGTGTCCAGGATGTGGCCGCTGAGGCACTTCATGATCTTGGGCTCGATTATGATGAGATCAAAAATGTTGAATGGGATGCCGGCCTCGGAAACGGCGGGCTCGGACGGCTTGCAGCCTGCTTTCTTGATTCGATGGCGACGATCGGGATACCAGCAATGGGGTACGGAATTCGTTATGACTATGGAATATTTTATCAAAGCATTGAAAACGGATACCAGGTGGAAAAACCGGATCTCTGGCTTCGATATGGGAATCCCTGGGATGTCATTCGTCCAAAAACTAAATACCCCGTGCAGTTCTATGGACAAGCAAATCCTTATCATAAAAATAATGGCGATTTGAGATTTAAATGGGAAAATACCCATGATGTATTGGCTATCGCGCATGATACCATGATACCGGGGTATAAAAACGATGTGGTCAACAACCTGAGATTATGGAAGGCAACATCATCCTCGTTTATCGACCTGAAAAGCTTTAACCAGGGACAGTATATCGACGCTGTCAGGGATACGCAGCTAAATGAAAATATTTCGCGGGTACTCTATCCGAATGACAAGGTCTTCGTCGGCCAGGAACTTCGTCTGAAACAGGAGTATTTCCTGGTTTCTGCATCTGTGCAGGATATCCTGAGAAGATTCAGAAAAACGGAGGATGACTGGAGAAAACTGCCCGAAAAAGTGGCTATTCAGTGTAACGATACCCATCCGAACCTGGCGATTCCGGAACTGATGCGGATACTTGTGGATGAAGAAGGCCTCTCCTGGGAGACGAGCTGGGATATTGTAGTAAATACGGTTTCTTACACAAATCATACACTGTTACCGGAAGCTCTTGAGAAATGGCCGGTATCTCTTATCCGGTCACTGCTGCCGCGTCATCTTCATATCATTTATGAAATCAACAGGCGCTTCCTGAAAGATGTGCAGGTAAAATTTGAAGGAGATCGAAACCGGATCAGCCGTATGTCGATTGTCGGAGAAGGTGAAGACCCTGTTGTTCATATGGCATCCCTCGGTATCGTCGGTTCACATAAAATCAACGGGGTTGCAGCACTGCATAGCGACCTCATAAAGAAAACACTCTTTCGGGATTTTTATGAAATGTATCCTGACCGGTTTACCAATAAAACCAATGGAATTACACCCCGCAGATGGATCCGGCAGTGTAACCGTGAACTGTCTGAGCTGATTACATCTAAAATTGGAGAAGAGTGGATTACAGACCTGGATCAAATCAGGCAGATCGAAAAGTTTGCAGATGATAAAGCTTTCAGAAAAAAGTTTGCAGATATCAAACAGGCGAATAAGAATAAACTGGCTGATTATATCGAAGAGCATAACGGTATCAATGTCAATCGAAACTCGATATTTGATATCCAGATCAAACGGATTCATGAGTACAAGCGTCAGTTGATGGCAGCTCTGCATACGGTAGCTCTATATAACAGAATAAAGGAGAACCCGGATGCAGATTTTGAACCGAGAACGGTCATTTTTGCCGGAAAAGCAGCTCCGGGTTATACGATGGCGAAAATGCACATCAAACTGATTAACAGTATCAGCGAAAAAATCAATAACGACCCTGAAATAGGTGATAAACTGAAATGTGTTTTCCTGGAAAATTATAGTGTGACACTTGCAGAGAAAATGATACCGGCTGCAGACTTGTCAGAGCAGATCTCCACGGCTGGGATGGAAGCTTCCGGAACCGGGAATATGAAGTTTGCCCTGAATGGTGCGCTGACCATCGGAACTCTTGACGGGGCTAATGTTGAAATCCTCGAAGAAGTGGGTGAAGAGAATATCTTTATATTCGGGCTTAAAGTTGAAGATGTGGAGCGATTAAGGCACGAGGGATATAATCCATGGAATTATTACAATGATTCTCCGGAATTAAAGAAAGCCGTTGACCAGGTGAAAGACGGTTTTTTCAGCCCGGAAGATCCACACCTGTTTTCATCGATCATCGAAGCGTTGCTTCACAAAGGGGATTATTTCCTGGTCATGGCAGATTTCAAGCCATACCTGGAAAAACAGAAAGAGGTTGAAACACTCTTCAGAAAAAAAGATGAGTGGATGAGGAAGGCAATCCTCAATGTGGCAAGGGTAGGCAAGTTTTCATCTGACCGTACAATACGTGATTATGCTGAGGAAATCTGGAAAGTTGAACCGGTGAAGGTGGGTGAGTAGCTTTGAGCTGAATACTGAAAGTATTTATTATTAAGTATTAAAATCCATTCAGGGTTTTAAACTTACCTTTATTCAGAGGAACGCAGGTTTTAAGGCTGCCGTTTACTGTGAGGATTGATGAATCAAAACTGCAACTAACCGTAAATAGATGGAATCCGAAAACGGCCAGTTTACCTGGACCGAGATACTCGGGGATATTCATGAGCTTCTGACAGCAACTCTTTTCAGGCTGCAGGAGACACCGGTAACATTGCTCTCTATCATTATTTTTATCTTTTTTTTGGTAGGATCGGTCCTTTTAGGCAGATTTGTCAAAAATGCACTTCAGAAACGTATTCTGACGAGGTTTGAAATTGAGAGTGGCCTCAGGTATACACTGTCAAGAATTACCTATTACGTTATTGTTACCATCGGTGTACTGATTTCATTTCAGTTTGTTGGAATTGACCTCAGCAGCCTGGCTGTAATCTTTGGACTTCTGTCTGTTGGTATCGGTTTTGGGCTTCAAAACATTACCAATAATTTTATCTCCGGTTTGATTGTATTATTTGAAAGGCCGATCAGTGTGGGCGATCGGGTGGAAGTCGGCGGTGTTGAGGGGGATGTAATTGAAATAAATATCCGTTCAACCAAAATTCGTACGTTAAACAATATCTCGATTATCGTGCCTAACCAGGAGTTTGTCGGGTCGAATGTGGTAAATTATTCACACGGTGATCCATCGTTCCGGCTCGACATAAATGTTGGCGTATCCTACTCATCTGATTTGGATAAAGTATTGAAAGCACTTGAGGAAGTTGCAGGCGAACATGATAAAGTAATGAGAGAACCCAAACCCCAGATTCATTTTACTGCATTTGGCGATTCATCCTGGGATATGCAGTTAAGAGTCTGGATTCCCAATGTAAAAGAACGGTATGTTAT